>CALJKZ010000629.1 GCA_937983085.1 uncultured Gemmatimonadales bacterium | reverse complement strand
ATCCTCGTACGGGAGCGGACGGAGGAGCACCGCGTGACGATGGAGAAGATGGCCACGTTGGCGCCGATCCCGAGACCCAGGGTCACCATGACCACGGCGGTGAAGCCCGGCTTCTTGCTGAGTGTCCGAGCCGCCAGGCGCAACTCTCCCATGAGGTTCATCATCCTCTCTCTTCCTCCCAATCGTCGTTCACGGTTGTCGTGCAGGTGCCGGTTCGCTCGCTCGCCTCGTTCTGCCCACCACTCCACCGGTAGCCTCTTCAACAGATCGAGCACGGCGCGAAGCGCCGTGGCCGTCGGACTCCGCCCCGAGGCGCGCGCATCGTCCAGCAGGCGCTCCAGATCGGACACGGACTCGCGTCCGTACCGGTCGCGATATGCTCGGGGCATCAGGGCCAGAATGGCCCGGTAGAGACGACACGCGATCATCGGGACCTCAGGTGCCGCCCAAAGCGCGCGTGGCGCGGGCCTGGTCCAGGATGCCCTGGAGTCGGCCGACCTCGTCTCGGAGTGCGGCCCGCCCGGTGGGGGTCAGCCGGTAGTACTGTCGGCGCTGGTCCTCGTCGGGGTCGTCCTCACCCTCCAACGGCTCGATGAGGCCTTCTTCCGCCATGGCTCGAATGGAGCCGTACAGCGTGGCGGGATAGAGTTCGACGGCTCCCTCCGTCCGCTCACGAACGTCCTCCCGGATGGCGTAGCCGTGCCGCGCCTCGTCGGCCAGCGCGAGAAGGATGTGGAACCAGTGCCGCTTCATGGCGGTGGGTCCGCTGTCGCCCATCTGACGTGCTCCAAGTCGATATTGAACCATACCGATATGGAACCATACTGTTTTGTCGGACGGGAAGTTTCAAGGGGCGGTCGTTACACGGCGTCTACGTCGAAGTACCGAACGCCCGGGAGTGGTGAGCAAGGACATCCTGGCGCGGTGGTTCTCCATTCCGCGTTCCAAGGAGGCGAAATGTCCCTGTCACACTTCATCCGATCCTGCGCCGTCCTCACCCTGCTTCTGGGCGGTACGGCGTGCGCTTCTTGGCAGCCCCACGACGGCGATCCCGTGCGCGCCATCCGTACGGCGAGCCCCGACCGCGCTCGACTCCGCCTGGCCCAGGGGGGCACGGTCGAGCTCGACTACCCCATGGTGGTCGATTCCATGGTGGTGGGCCGTGAATCCGGAGGCGACGGCTACGGACGCGCGGTACCGATTTCCGCCATCGCCGGCCTCGAGACGTCCCGGGCCGGCCCGGATTGGATGGCCGGCCTCATCGCCGGCGCCGTCGCCGCGGCTCCCTTCCTCATCGACATGATGGCGCGGGGCTTCGGCGACCTCCTGCGTCCGACGCGTCGGCCTGGCGGGTACTGAGGGGGGATCCGACCGCTTCCGGTGGCCCCCAGCGCTCCCGGTGGCTTCCTATCGCTCCCGCATCACGGCCCGGATGGCCTGGACGGTGGCCTCGGTCCGGAACTCGATGATCCGGCGGCCGTCGGCGAGGAGCTTGTCCAACGGCTCGATGGGAATGGAGTTGATGGACGCCTTGCCGGCCTCGACGCGTTGGTGGAAGCGCACGTACTCCGGATCGTCGTTGGCGATGATGCTCGTGATGTAGTAGTCGTCGTGGAGGCCTTCGAGACGGGGGTCCTCGTCGATCCCGAGCTCGTCGCGCTGGAATACGAGGACGTCGTCGTAGTTGTAGTACTCGCGGATGTGTGCGACGACGACGTCCTCGTCGGCCCACCGGGACTGGAGTTCCTCGGCCACGGCATCCATGCCCCGAAGATTTCCGCCGCTGTCGCCCAGGAAGAAGATGTTCCGGAAGCCCTGGGCCTTCAGGCTCACCGCGTAGTCCCGTAGGACCGCCTGGAACGTCTCCTGCGAGTACCGGATGCCCCCGGGCGTGCTGGCCCGCTCGGGGTTGCCGGGCTCGATGGTGATAATGGGGGCCACCAGGGTCTGCCCCAGCTCCCGGGCTATGGCGTCGCCCATGACCTTCAACACGTGGTTGTGCTTTCCGGTGGTCAGGTAGGGACCGTTCTCCTCGATACCCCCCGTGAGGACGAGCGCCGTGGTCCACCCGTCGGCCAGGAGGTCCCGGACCTCGAGCATGGTGAGCTCTTCCATCCAGACCTTGTCCGGCATGGCGATGGGGCGGGGGAAGGTGTCCATGTCCGCCATCTGCCCCTGTTGGCCGAGCACGGCGACGGGGGCGAGGGTGAGCGCGAGCAGTGTCGTGGCAACGGACCTGACCATGGGACCTCCTGTGATTCACCGGGTGGGCGTACCGAGCTTGACACTCCCTCGGGGCGGTATGTTGATACTGCTCCGTGGCGAGGAACGAATCAAATGAAGGAAACGCGCATGAAGAAGAGTTGGCTCGCAGCCGTTACCGTGGCCGTTCTCGGTGGCGTAGGAACCGCCGAAGCCCAGACGTTTCCCACCGACGATCCGGTGATCCAGCGCATCTGGGAGGAGGGCATGGGGGAGGCTTCTCAGGTCTATCCTCTGGCCCAGGCGCTCATGGATTCCATCGGCCCGCGTCTCCAGGGTACGCCGGCGTACGACGCGTCGGGTGATTGGCTCCTGGGCCTCTACGAGTCCTGGGGAATCGAAGCGGAGAAGCAGGACTACGGGACGTGGCGGGGATGGGAGCGAGGGATCTCCCACATCGATCTGCTGGAGCCGCGGGTTCGTACCCTCTCGGGGATGATGCTGGGGTGGAGTCCGGGGACGGACGGCCCCGTCGAGGCGGAGGTCGTCCTTCTTCCCCTGGTGGAGTCGGGAGAGGAGTTCGAAGCGTGGCTCCCGTCGGCGGCCGGGAAGGCGGTCCTCACCTCGTTTCCCGAGCCCACGTGTCGGGCGCCGGAGTCGTGGGAGGAGCACGCCACCGACGAAGCGTACGCCGAGATCACCCGGATCCGCGATGAGGGCCGGAGAGCGTGGTTGCAGTCCGCCCAGTCCATGTGGCCGGCTCTGGAGCGGCGCCTGGAGCAGGCCGGCGCCGTCGCGGTGTTCACCAGCCGGTGGTCCGAGGGTTGGGGCGCCGACAAGATCTTCGGTGCCAACACCACGGAGATCCCGTCCCTACACCTGAGCTGCGAGGATTATGGGCTTCTCGCACGGCTCGCAGAGAACGGACAGAGTCCGCGAGTCCGCATCGACGCGCAGGCCGAGTTCCTGGGCGAGGTCCCCGCCTTCAACATCGTCGCGACCATCCCCGGCACCGAACTTCCCGACGAGTACGTGGTGCTCAGCGCCCACCTCGATTCGTGGGACGGGGCTTCCGGCGCAACGGACAACGGCACCGGCACGATCATGATGCTCGAGGCCATGCGGATTCTGAGAGAGGCCTATCCCAACCCGCGGCGGACCATCGTCGTCGGCCACTGGGGTGGAGAGGAGCAGGGGCTCATCGGGTCCACGGCCTTCGCCGCCGACAACCCCGAAGTGGTGGACGGCCTGCAAGCGGCCTTCAACCAGGACAACGGCACCTGGCGCGTGGACTACATCCGGATGATGGGCTTCACCGCAGCGGGTGCCCACTTCGGGCGATGGTTTTCGGCCATGCCCCCGGAGATCACCGACCACATCATCCTGGACATCCCCGGCATGCCGGAAAGCGGCGGCAGCGACCACATGTCGTTCATCTGCAAGCCGGCGCCGGGGTTCCGACTGCAGTCCAACTACCCGGACTACCGCCAATACACGTGGCACACGAACCTCGACACCTTCGACAAGATCGTCTTCCCCGATCTGCGCAACAACGCGACCCTGGCGGCCATGCTCGCCTACCAGGCGTCGGAGGATCCAGAGCGGATGTCTCGTGAGACCCGGGTGATGCCGGAAGCGAGACCGGCGCCCACCGGCGAGGAAGAACGGCGGTACATGGCATCCGCCTCGGTGAGATCGTGGCCCCAGTGCCGCCCGCCGCGCAGGAGCTTCCAGAACAACTGACGGTCCTTCGCTCCTCTCGGAGTCCGCGGAGTCCGACGGGGGGAGGGGAGCCGAATGCAACGAGGGGGCGTGCCCGACCGGGCGCGCCCCCTCCTGCGTGTCGTCCGGGTGCGCCGGTCGCCGCACCGTCCGTCAGCGCCGTGGGCGCTTGACCCTCGGCCGACGGATGGTGGCCATCAGGCCCGCGCGATCGGAGGCCCAGATGTCCTGGGCCACGGGGTCGGTGCCCACCACCTTGGCCCGAAAGAAGCCACGCCGCCGACCCGGGTGCTCACGGTCGGCGGACGCCCCCGGCCGGTACAGGACGAAATCGATGCGCTCGTCCAGCTCCCTCCCGGGAAGCAGGCAGCACGTTCCGCCGCGGTCCCGACGGCGATGGGGCGCTTCGGCCCAGACGTCGATGAACCCGGCGTCGAGGAGACTGCGGTAGGTCGGCGTCCACGAGTTCTCCGAGGGGTCTGCGAGGGCGTCCGAGTTGAGGTCACCCAGCAGGACGGCGTCCCCCTCCAGAGCGTCCATGACGCCCCGGAGTTCGGCTGCCTGCGCGTTGTGCACCGCCCTTAGGGGATCCCCGGGAGCCGGAGTTCCCTGGGTCTCGAGGTGCGTCGCCACCACGTGGTAGGTGGTCGTGCCCTCCCGGATCGTGGCCGACACCCATCCTCGCGCCAGGTCCACCGGTCCGAGGACGACGTTGACCGTGAAGAGCCCTTGGTCGGTGGACTCGACGTCCACGTCGTCGCGGACCAGAAGAACCAGGCGATCCTGGACCCCGAGAGCAGGCAGCCCTTGGGCCGTGGGTGCTCCCATGGGCAGGGCGATGGCGCTTGTGGGCTGGAGAACCGCCACGCGGTACGGAAGCCCCCGCGCGTCGATCTCGGCCAGGAGTGATCCCAGGAGGTCGGGACCGGGAGCCGTGGGCGTGAACTCGAACGTCGCCGGGTTCAGCGTCCCGGTGGCGTATCCCACGGCTTCTTGAAGCGCGACGACGCGGGGCTTCTTCCGCTGCAACTCGTCGGCGAAGGAGGCGACGCGCGCGGGGATCTCGCTGGCCAGCACCTCGGCGTAGAAGTCCGCGGTTGCGGCGATGACTGCCGGGATGTCGGCGAAGTCCAGCGTGAAGAGGGGGCCGGTGTCACCCCCGAGGAACATGTTCTGGGTGTAGAAGGACATGCGGGCCGGCGGTCCGGCGTGGGCGGCGACGATCCCCAGCTCGGGGCCGGTCACCGAGGCAGCTTCGTCCTCCACGCATCCTCCCAGGCTCAGGGCTCCGAGAAGCAGGAGCCAGCGGAGCGTTCGAGTCGACGGGGTCATGGGACACCTCCGTATCCATGAGGGTTCGTTGATGACGGAAGGTCAGCGGAGGACGAGGGCGAGGGCTCTACGTCGCCCGACGTAGGCGCTCGGTGGCCTCTCCCTGTCGACGGAGCGGAGAGGGAGGCCCGGCCGATTGCCCGGATGCCCCACCCCACCTATGCTCGCCAGCATCATCCCTGCCTTTCCCGAACGCTCCGTCGCGTGCCTTCCGGACTTCGTTTCCGTCTCTTCGCCCCCCGATTCGTCGTTTCGGGTCCCGCATGTCCGGTTCGGCCGGCGGAAGGGGTTCGGGCTTCCATGAGGCTGTCGGGTCTCGTAGCCCTGCACCTGGCCCTGTTCGTGGCGGTCGGGAGCGCCCCGGCAGACGCTCAGCGGATCCAGTTCGTGGATGCCGACCTGTTCGCCGAGGTCATGCCCGGGGCCGACCGCTTCGATGGAGCGACGGGGTCGCCCCCGGTCGTGGCTGCGTACCGCCAGGGTCCGGGAGGGGAGGAGGTTCTCCACGGGTACGTCTTCCTCACCTCCGACCTGCCTCCCGAGCAGTTCGGGTACAGCGGACCCATCGAAGCTCTCGTTGGCATGCGACCCGACGGGACCCTGTCGGGCGTTCGGGTGGTGGATTACCGCGAGTCGTACATGGAGTCCATGGGCGACTTCCTCCGGCGGCCCGGCTTCCAGGAGCAGTTCGCCGGCAAGCACATCGGTGACCCCTTCCAGTTGTGGGGGGACATCGACGGGATCTCGCGGGTCTCCATCAGCATCCGGGCCCTCTCCCGCGGCGTGCGTGATGCGGCCCGCCGGGTGGCCAACGCGTACGGGCTGGCGCCGGGGGTCGAGGCCATGGGAGGTGACGACGTCGACCCCGTGGGTCTGTCGTGGTTCGAGCTTCGCCAGCTTGGGACGGTGGAGCGTTTCGAGGTCACCGAACCCGGCGAGGGGTCGGCGGGCATCGCCCTCGCCCTCATCGAGAACGAGCGTCTCGGCGCGTATCTCCTCGGCGAGCCGCTGTACGCGCGAGGGCTCCAGTCCGCAGAGCGACGCGGAGGGGCCGAGCACCTCGTCCTCTATGCGTTGGACGGCTCCCGCCTCCGCCTTTTTCGTCAGCAGGGTTGGTCGGTGGCGCAGGGGGGCGACACCACGGCCATCGAACCGTCCGACGTGCTCAGCCTGGGGCTGCCTTCCGGGGGCGTGGTCGCGGGCGAGGCGACGCTGGTTGGGCTCATGCTCCTGGGTGGGGAGGTCGACATCTCCGAGCCGTTCACCTTCGTGTACGATCTCGACGAGTTGGGGACCCACACGGTGGAATACGTGAGTCGCCAGGCGCGCCTCGCCCGCGCCGAGGCGGAGGCGGCGGCCCGAGCCGAGGCCGAAGCGGCGGCTCGCGACCAGGCCGCGGCGGCGGACGAGACCCGTGCCCAGGCCGCGGAGGGGGTGGAGGAGGCCGCGCCGGGGGCACCCGCTTCATCCGAGCCCATCTCGTCCGAACGCGCGGAGCCAGAGTCCGCTGCGGCGGAGCCGGTCTCGCCGGGGCCCACGTCTCCGACGGAGTCGGGCGTCGCCGCAGATTCGTCGGCGCCGGAGCGCGGGGTCGGCGCGGACAGGTCGGCGCCGGAAGCGGCGTCGCCCGCCGCGGATCCGTTCCAGGTGTCCGAGGACGAGACGCTCCTGGAGCGCACATTGGCGTCCACGTCGTGGGGCCGCGTGGCGACCCTCGTCTTCGTCCTCTCCCTGGCGCTGGCGGCCTTCTTCACCAAGAGCGCGGGGCTCAAGTGGGCGTCCCTCGGGACGACGCTCGTGGTGTTGGGATTCGTCGACGGCGGTTTCCTCTCGGTCACCCACATCACCGCCGGCATCACGGCCGGCCTCGGCGTCTACACCCGAGACGTCCCCTTGCTGCTGTTCGTGGTCTTCACCGTGGCGACGACCCTGGTCTGGGGCCGGGTCTTCTGCGGTTTCCTCTGCCCCTTCGGCGCGCTACAGGACTTCATCGACCGGGTGGTGCCCGACGGTCTGAAGCGCCCACTCCCTCGCCGTATCCATGACAAGGCCATCTGGGTGAAATACGGGATCCTCGCCGCGGTGGTGGTCCCTGCCGTCCTCGGGGCCGGGTTCACCATCTATCCGTATGTGGAGCCCTTCGGGACGGTCTTCTTCTTGAGCCCCTCGGCCGTCCTGTGGGCCATCGCCATCGCCATTCTTCTGGCTTCGGCCGTGGTGCCGCGCTTCTACTGCCGATACGCGTGTCCTCTCGGCGCCTCGTTGGCTCTGATGTCCTTCCTCTCGCTTCGGCGCATCCAACGCGTCCCCCAGTGCGACGTGTGCAAGGTGTGCGAGCAGTCATGCCCGACGGGGGCCATCCGTGGTCCCGAGATCGACTTTCCCGAATGCGTCCGCTGCAACGTCTGCGAGGTGAAGCTCCGCGACCGTGCCGGTGTGTGCCGACACGACATGGAAGAGGTCCGGACCCGACTCGTGAACATCGAGCCGGTCCGCAGGTCCGTGGAGGTCGGCGATGCCTGAATCGCGAGGGCTGGGCCGGCGGGATGTCCTGTGCATCACGGCCGTGGCGGGAGTGTCGGCGGTGCTCGGTGGGGGGCTCGTGGAAGCGCTTCTCCGTGATCACCGACTCCACCGGGTACGCCGGACCCGCACCCAGATGGGCACGCTGGTCGCCCTCACGGTGGTGCATGCCGATCCCGGAGAGGCCGACGTCATGCTCCGCCGGAGCTTCGCCGAGATGGAGCGGCTCGAGGCGATTCTCAGCCGGCACCGTCCGGACAGTGCGCTGGGGCGGCTCAATTCCGAGGGTCGACTGGTTTTGGCACCCACGGAACTCGTCACGGTCCTCACCGAGGCGCTGCGTCTCGCCGCGGCCACGAACGGGGCCTTCGATCCCACCGTCCTGCCCTTGCTCGACCTCTACGCCTCCAGCTTTGCCGACACCGGTGGTCCCCCGGCGAAGGCGACCATCGACCGGGCGCTCCGTTTGGTGCGCCACGAGGATGTGGTCGTCGAGGATGCGGTGGTGACCCTGGCCCGACCGGGCATGCGGGTGACCCTCGACGGAATCGCGAAGGGCTACATCGTCGACCAATGTGTCCGGCTGCTCGCCTCCATGGGCGCCCAACGCGTCCTGGTGGACGCCGGGGGTGACATCCGGACATCCGTGGACCCGTCGGACCGAGAGCCGTGGACGGTTGCCGTGCAGGACCCGCACGACGCACGCCGGCACGACGGGTTGGTGCGAATGGGCGACGGTGCGCTGGCCACGTCGGCCGACAATCAGAACACCTTCACCGTCGACGGCAGTGTCCATCACATCCTCGACCCGAGGACGGGGCGTTCGCCAGACGAGACGAGCTCGGTGAGCGTCGTGGCCCCCACCGCCATGGCAGCCGATGGCCTGTCCACCGCGCTCATGGTCCTGGGCCCCGAGGCGGGACTGGCTCATCTGGAGGCGCATCCCCAGGCCGAGGGGATGATGGTCACCAAGGCGGGGCGCCGTCTCATCACCCCTGGGTTCCCCGCATCGCTGGTGGTCCTCGCCCTGCTCTGGCTCACTGCATTCGCGGGGCCGACGTCGGCGGAGGGGCAGGCTGCGGAGGAATGGCAGCCGGTGGAGGCACGGCGTCCGGTGGCGACGACCGCCGCGGATGCGGTGCCCCTCTTCGCCTCCCACGAGCTTCTGTCCATCGTCCTCGCGGCGGACTTCACCGCGCTGGAGACCGACCGGTCCACGTCGCCCGACCGCCCGGGGACGCTGTCGGTGGACGTCGAGGGCCGTCGCCGCGACATCCCCGTTGAGATCCGCACCCGGGGGGCCTTCCGGCTCGATCCCGCGAATTGCAGCTTCCCGCCCCTCCGCATCGACGTCGATGAGGCTCCGGAGGCGGTGGGCACCCCCTTCGAGGGACAGGACGACCTGAAGTTCGTCTCGTCGTGTCGGCCCGAACGCGCCTCCTGGGAGGCCTTGGTCCTCAGGGAATACCTGGCGTACCGCACAGTTGGCGTCGTCAGCGACGAGAGCTTCCGCGTCCGGCTCCTCGAAGCGTCCTTCGTCGACCTCGGAGCCGATTCCCGGGCGTCCGAGCCGCGCTTCGCCTTCGTCATCGAGGACGAAGACGCCCTCGCCCGCCGGCTCGATTCCACCGTGTTCGAACTGGCGGAGGGCAGGAACCTACCCGCGACGGCCTTCCTTCCCCTGTCCCGGATGACCAATGCCGTGGCTCAGTACATGGTGGCGAATCCGGATTGGTCCGGAGTCGCCGGCCACAACGTCGAGATCCTGGAACGGGGCGGGGCTGCTTTGGCAATTCCATACGACTTCGACTTCTCCGGCCTCGTGAATGCTCCGTACGCCGTGGCACCGCCGGAGTATCAGTTGGACTCGGTGCGCGAGCGTTACTACAGGGGCTGGTGCGAGAACCCGCTCATTACCAAGGATGTGCTGGACCGCTTTAGTGCTGCTCGGACGTCCGTTCTCGACCTGTGGATCGGGGACGCGCGCCTCCCCGACGACGTGCGCTCCGACGCGGTCGATTTCCTGAACGACTTCTTCGACGCCCTCGAGACCGACGAACGGGCCCACCGTCGGTTCCTGCGGGACTGTCGGCCGCTCCCGGGGTAGGCACCGCCGTCCGGTATCGCGGCAACGGCAGGGGATCTCGTACTGTCTATGGAGTACACTCAAGAGGCGGGTGGGCAGGGCGGGTCGCGCGAAGGCGATTCGCTCGTGGCGTGTGACACCGGGGAGCGGACCGACGCGTGAAGGAGATCTGGAGCGAGCTTCGACGCCGTCGCGTCGTCAGCACGGCGGCCGCGTATCTGGCGGTGGCCTTCGTGGGGCTGCAGCTCGGCGAGATCCTCTTCCCCGCCTTCGACCTGGGCCCCGGGGCGCTGCGCGTACTCTTCGCCTTCTTCCTCGCCCTCTTCCCCATCGTGCTCGCCGTCTCGTGGGTCTACGACGTCACCGGATCGGGTCTGACCCGGACCGATGGCGACGATGCCCCGACCGGCCCCCATCCGGCGATCCTCGCCGGCGTGGTCATGAGCGCTCTAGCATTGGGCGGAGTGGGCTGGTGGGCCGTTCGAAATGTCGACCCGGTGGGCGCTCTGGCGCCGTCGGCCTCGTCCATCGCGGTTCTGCCCTTCGCCGACATGAGCGCCGACGGGGACCAGGCCTACCTCGGCGACGGAGTCGCCGAAGAGATCCTCAACATCCTCGCAGGTGTCGACGGGCTCCAGGTCGCGGCCCGCACGTCGTCCTTCGCGTTCCGGGAGAATGACGACATCCGCGAAATCGGGTCCCGCCTCGATGTAGCCCACATCCTCGAGGGAAGCGTTCGCCGCGCCGGCACCGAGGTACGGGTCACCGCCCAGCTCATCGACACGCGAACCGGATTCCACCTGTGGTCGGACACCTACGACCGGGAGATGGACGACCTGTTTGCCGTGCAGGACGAGATCGCCGGTGCCATCGCGGAAGCGCTGCTGGGTGAGCTCGAGGTGACCCCCGTGGCGGCGAGCCGGCGGGAGGTGTCCGCCGAGGTACAGGAGCTGTACTGGCGAGGACGCGCCCAGTGGACCCGTCGCGACGCAGTGGGCATCCCGGGTGCCATCGAGCTCTTCAGTCGCGCCATCGAGATGGATTCCCTCTACGCCGCCGCGTACGCGGGACTCGCCGACTCGTGGGCGCTCATGCCCCAGTTCGTGCAGTCCGTCGACGCGGACGAGGCGATGCTTCGCGCCGAGCGGCATGCCCAGCGGGCCATCGAACTCGACGAGCGGCTGGCCGAGGCCCACGCGTCCTTGGGGTTGGTGCGGGCGCTTCGCCAGGACCGTCTGGGCGCCCTGGCATCGCTGGGTCGGGCCATCGAACTGAACGGGTCGTATGCGCCTGCCCTCCACTGGCGGGGCAACGTCCTCGCCGAGATGGGGCGCCTCCAGGACGCCGCCGCCGATGCGCGCCGCGCCGCCGCCCTCGACCCTCTCTCACCGGCCATCGCGTCGGATCTGGGATACATCCTCCTGTGGGGCGGTGACCTGGACGGCGCAGGGGAAGCCTTCGAAACGGCCCAGTCCCTGGACTTCGGCTTCCGGCCCTCCCTTCTGGGCTCGGCCATGGTGGCGCTGGAGCAGGAGCAGGAGGTCGGGCTCCGCATGAACCTGACCCAGTGGGCGGCCATGGTGGGCCTCCCGGTGTCTCTGGCCGCCGAGCTTTCCGACGGGATGCTGCGATACCGCCAGACGGGTGAACCCCAAGCGGCACCCGCCGCCCTCGAGGCCAGCGCCAGTCAGGGGCGCATCCGCGCGGGCACGGCCGCCGGGCTTCTCGCGCGCCTCGGAGCCGACGACGAGGCGCTCCGTTGGCTTCGGGCGTCCATCGACGATCGGTCGTGGGTGGATCAGTACCTGCTTGTGAATCCGGCGTACGACGCGTTGCGCGGTCTCGACGGCTTCCAGGATGTCCTCCGGCAGGTCGGCGGGGCCTGAGCCGGGCGGAGTTCACACGCAGGGGCTGAGCCAAGCGGTGGCCGGTCCACGGGAGGGTGCGCATATTGGCCGCCGCCCTTTCGTGACCGTCGGCGAGGGTCGCCGGCCTCCCCACCGGAGTCGATGATGCAGGATTTCGCCCACTCCCGTCGTCCCTTCGCGCCTCGAGTTCAGCCCCGGCTGGCCATGGCCCGTCGGCCTGCGGGCTCGGCGCTCGCAGCCCCTCTCCTGGCAGCCGCCCTTTTTCTGGCAGGCGCTCCCTTCCTGGCGGCCGATCTGTCGGCTCAGGAGCGGAGAGGCCTTACGACCCAACTCGCCCTCGACGTCGTGACGCCGGCCGTGGCGGCCATGACCGATGACGGGGCTCGGATCGTGGTCACTGCCCGCACACGCAGGGGCCGCCTGGACGTGGATCATCAGCGGTTCGGCGATCCCACCTACGTCGCCCCCAACCGGCTGCAGGCGTTCATCCTGGAGACGCAGTCGGGTGAGCGGACGTGGCTGCACGAGGAGCCGGCGCAGGTCAGCGACTTCACCTGGTCGCCCGACGGCTCGCGCCTCGCCTATCTCCTCTTCGACGGCGATGCCTTCCGCCTGAGGGTCCACGATGTCTCGTCGGGCGAGACCGACGACGTCCGCCTCCAGACGACCAAGCCCATCGCGTCATCGTCCTTCCTCCTCTGGGGTCCCGAAGGTGACGAGGTGCTCCTCACGCTCCGCGCCGAGGGATGGGCCGAGCGCGCTCGTGACGCCTTCTTCGCCATGACCGAGGCGCCCGTCATCGTCCAGGATTCGAGAAACGACTTCCTCGCCTGGGACCGCGTCCGGAACATGGCCAACGAGCAGATCACCGCGCTGGTCTCCACCGCCGACGGAAGCGTCCGAGAGATCCTCACCGACGTCGTGCCCGTCGACGTGGCCTTCAGTCCGGACGGCACGCGGATCACCTATCAGACCGCGGAGCGAACCCGGACGTCGTACACCCGCCGCGACGGCACCGACTACGGGTTGTACGCGCTGGAGCTGGGCGGCGGGCAGCCCCAGGAGCTCATCGCCCCCTCGGAGGAGCGGGTGAACGTGGAGTGGAACGACGCTCGGGACGCCTACGCCTTCTCCGACGACGGTGCCGTCTTCGTGCGGGCCATCGACGAGGACGAGCCGCGAGACGTGACCGACGGACTCCGGGGCATGGAGGGGGACACGACGGAGGTCCGTTTTTCGGTGGCCCGATGGAGCGCCGACGGCGACCAGCTCCTCCTCACCTCCTCCGAGGGCTGGCATCTTCTGGACGTCGACCAGGGCGAGCTCCGGACCCTGCTCACTCTGGAGGAGGACGAGGACGCGCGTCCGCGTCGAAGCGTCGAAGGGTGGACCGAGGACGGTTCGGCGCTCTTCTTCAGCTACTCGGCGGCGGACCGTTGGGAGCGTGGACTGCGTCGTCTGGACGTCGAGTCCGGGCGCGTGAGCGACGTCCTCGTGGACTCGGATCTGTACCGGAACTGGATGATCTCCAACGACGGCCGGACCCGTGTCTACACCAAGTCGGACGGGGACCGCCCCGCCGACGTGTTCGTCCAGCGAGGAACGTCGGACGCCGGGGCCCGGCTCACCGAACTGAACCCGCAGCTACGGGACGTCGCTCTCACCCGGACGGAGCTCATCGAATACCTCGACGTCGACGGGAAGACCCTCTACGGGATCCTCTACTATCCCGTGGACTACGACCCGGCGCGGACGTACCCCCTCGTCGTCGAGATCTACGAGCGCTTCTTCGACAACGGCTACAACGAGAACATGAACCTCGTCACGGCCCAGGGCTGGTTCGGTCTTCGGCCGTCCGTGGAATTCGAAGAGGGATATCCGGGGGAGGCCTGGCTCAAGGCCGTGCCCAATGCCGTGAACTCCCTCATCGAGCGGGGCCTCGTCGATGCGGAGAAGGTCGGCGTGTACGGTCAGAGCTACGGCGGGTACGCGGCCAACCTGCTCATCGCCCAGACGGATCGCTTCGCAGCTGCAGCCAACGTTTCGGGGAAGGTCAACATGATCTCCTTCCTCGGCGATTCCCCGAAGATCACCACGCGCAACTATGGCGCAGCGGAAGTGGGCCAGGACCGCATCGGCGCCACGCTGTGGGAGCAGCCGCACAAGTACATCGAGCACTCGGCCGTCATGTTCGCGGATCGGATCGACACGCCGCTCTTGATGCTGTCGGGCGAAGGCGACTGGAACGTGCCCGCCACCAACCAGCGCGAGATGTACTACGCGCTGCGGCGTCTCGAGAAAGACGTGGTGTGGGTGCACTACACCGCCGGCGGACACGGAGCAGGACGGGCAAGCACCGAAGCCGACTTCCACGACCACTGGCAGAGGATGTTCGACTGGTTCGCCGAGCACTTCGACGAGCGGGGGAAGGTCGTCTCCGACGAGGAAGGCCGTGACGGAGGGGGCTGACGCCAAGACCCTCGTCCTGCTGGTGGGTCCTCCCGCCGTGGGAAAGATGACGGTGGGAGAAGAGTTGAGCCGCCTCACGGGGCTTCCGCTCTTCCACAACCACCTCTCCATCGAGGCGGTGCTCCCCGTCTTCTACTTCGGCGATCCCGCCTTCAATCGGCTCGTCACCATGATCCGTCAGCGCGTTATCGCGGAAGCGGCGGAGAGCGACCTCCCGGGCATCATCTTCACGTACGTCTGGGCCTTCGACCAGGAGTCGGATCGGCGCTACGTGGAGGAGTTGAGGCGCCCCTACGAAGAGGAAGGCCGGCGGGTGGTCTACGTGGAACTGTGGGCGGACCAGGGGACCCGCCTCGAGCGGAACGCCGCGCCGTCGAGGCTCGAGGCGAAGCCGTCGAAGCGGGACGTGGAGAATTCCAGGCGCGTCCTGCTGAGCGACGAAGAGCGGCACCAACTGAGTTCGAACGGAGACTTTCCCTTCGAGCCGTACCTCTTCATCGACAACACGGACCTGTCGGCCGCCGCGGTCGCCGAGCGCGTCGCCGAGCATTTCGGGCTACCCCGGGCGGGGTGACGTCGGCTCGCAGGGCCGGGCCCCGGGGGCAGGCGCCCCGGCCGCATTGAGGTCGGCTCGGTCCCTTCGGATTCGTTAGCGCGCGGGGCCCGTACAACGGAACGCGGTCAGCCGACTCCGAAGCTTCGCCTGAGCGCCTCCCTGGCCGCGCGGTACCCGACCATGCCGTGGACGCCCCCTCCCGGCGGCCGCGAGGCCGAACAGACGTAGAGTCCTTTCACCGGCGTGCTCCAGGGATGGAGCAAGGAGCGCCAGGTACCAAGGGTCTGCCACAGCGTGAGAGCACCGCCGTTCACGTCTCCCCCGACGAGGTTGGCGTTCCATCCTTCCAGGTCGACGGGGCCCATGACGGAGCGGCCGAGGATGCGCTCGCGGAACCCCGGGGCGAAGCGCTCCACCTGCGCTTCGATGGCCTCGGTGGCGTCGCCCTTCCAGCCGTTGGGGACGTGGCAATAGGCCCAGGCGACGTGTTTGCCTGCCGGCGCACGACTGGGGTCGAAGAGCGTCGGCTGGGCGAGAAGGACGAAAGGACGCTCGGCGACGCGACCCTCCCACGGGAGCCGCTCCGCGAGAGCGATCTCGTCGAGCGAGCCCCCGACATGCACGGTCCCGGCACGGGCCACGTCGGCATCGGACCACGGAATGGCATCGTCGAGGGCCCAGTCCACCTTGAATGCGCCGGGTCCGTACGTCCATCCGGCGAGCCGGTCACGGTGGGCAGCGGGTAGCCGGTCCCCGGCGATGGTGGTGACTTGCCGATGGGTGAGGGCGAGGAGTGTCGCTCTGGAGTCGGGCAGGTCCGCCAAGGACCGTACGGGAGCGCCCGTCTCGATGGTCCCGCCCAGCGATTCGAAGAGCGACACCAGCGCGGTGCTCAGTGAGCCCGCACCGCCTCGTGGAAAGGGCCACCCCACGGCATGCCCTGCGGCCATGAGTGTGATACCGACGGCTGCCGCGAGGGGCCGGTGCAGCGGCACGCCGCTGTGCGCCGCGTTGCCGGCCAGGAGTGCCCGGGCCGCGCCGGAGCGGAACGGGCGGGCGAGGGATGCGGTGGGACGGAGCGCTCGGAGCCCGAAACGCGCCATGAGCACGGGGTCCCGTGGGGGTCGCGTCGGTGCGTCCAGAACCTGATCGACGAAGGTGGGCCACATGCGGCAGAAGGGGTCCACGAGCCGGCGGTAGTGCGCACCGTCGCTGCCGAGCCCGGCGACGGTCGTCGAAAGGTTCCGGTGAAGCAGGGCGGCGGGCTCTCCGTCCAGAGGATGGGCCAATGGGACATCAGGGTGGACCCACTCCAGCCCGTGCTCCTCCAGGGTCAGCGAGGAGAAGAACGGAGATCCTACCCCCAGTGGGTAAACCGCCGAGCCCACGTCGTGGAGGAAGCCCGGGAGGGTCCGCTCTTCCGTCCGGGCCGAGCCGCCCACGGTCTGCTCCGCCTCGACCACGAGCACCTGCAGCCCGTTGCGAGCGAGCTCGATGGCCGCCGCGAGCCCGTTGGGCCCGCTTCCGACGACCACCGCATCCGGCGGATTCACTGCCCGGCCGGCTCTTCCGGGGTGAAGGGCTCCCCGAAGCGAAGGAGCACGGTGCTGACGCCGCGGGCGGTCACGGTGACCATGTAGAGTCGATCGTACTCCATCTCGTCGATGGGCGATCCAGGGTCACCACCGAGGGCCGCCACGAGATCCGGCGTGGTGTTGCTGTGGCCCAGAACCAGGTGCCGGCCTCCTGGGTTCTCCGTGAGCCGAGCGGCGAGACCGGTCAGGTCGCGAGGGTCGTAGACCTCCATGGAGAGTCCCGCGGCGTCGGCGGTCGGCTGCCCGGTGGACCGCGTTCGGTTCAGGTCCGTGGTGTGGACATGGGTCACGCCGGCGTCGGAGAGCATCTCGGCGAGAAGGCGGGCGCGTTCGGCGCCGGCTTCGGAGATGGGTGGGTCCGAGGTGCCGTCCTCGGCACGCTCCGCGTGGCGAACCGCGATGACCACCGTGGGTTCGAACCGGGTGTCTGCCTCAGGTGGGGCGCAGCCCGCGACTGCGGTGGCAGTCAGGAGGACGAGGGCGAGAAGAGCCCCGGGGCGGAAGTCGGTGCGCATCGTCGGGTCCTTCGGTTCAGGAGTCGGAGGCGTCGCGAACGGTACCACCGGGCGTGGCGGCCGGACCAGGGTGTGC
>CALJKZ010000628.1 GCA_937983085.1 uncultured Gemmatimonadales bacterium | reverse complement strand
CGCATCGACGTCGACGTCCCCGCCTCGGCCCCGGTGGTGGAGGGGTACGCCACCTCCGCCCGTCTCCCGGGGCGAGCCCTGCGCATCCTCGGCATCGACCCCTTCTCCGAAGGCCCCTTCCGGCCGTACGTCGCCGGTGGTCCCACAGGCATCGACGTCTCGACGCTCATCACCACGCGGCGGGGCGTCGTGCTGGCGTCGGGCCTGGCGGCGTCGGGCGGGCTTGCGGTGGGGGATTCGCTGGCGGTGACGGTGGAGGGGCAGGGGTGGACGCTTCCGGTGGTGGAGGTCATCGAGCCCCCGGACGACCTGGCCCGAGCCGGCCTCGCCGACGTCCTCCTCATGGACATCGCCGGCGCCCAGGAGGTGCTGCGGTCCACCGGCCGTCTCACCCGCATCGACCTGCGCATCGACGACGACGCCGAGGGCGCCGCGCTCCTCGCGGCCGTTGAGGCCGCGCTCCCCGAGGGCGTGAACGTCCAGAGCGTGGGAACGCGCTCCGAGACCATGAGCGGGATGATCGCCGCCTTCGACGTGAACCTCACGGCGTTGAGCCTCCTGGCGCTCATCTTCGGGATGTTCCTCATCTACAACGCCGTGACCTTCTCGGTGGTCCAGCGCCGACAGATCCTGGGGCGGCTCCGGGCGCTGGGCGTGACCCGGGCCGAGATCGTTCGGATGATCCTGGCGGAGGCGCTGTGGATCGGCGCGGTGGGGGCGGTGCTCGGCACCATCGCCGGGCTCTTCCTGGCCCGGGGACTGGTGGGCATGGTGGCCCAGACCATCAACGACCTCTACTTCGCCGTCTCCGTCCAGGGCATCGACCTCGAGCCGCTGCTGCTGGCGAAGGGATGGGTGCTGGGCATCGGCGCCACGCTCCTGGCGGCGCTGCCTCCGGCCCTGGAAGCCGCCGGCGCCAACCCCCGCATGGCCGCGCTGCGCTCGGTGGTGGAGGGGCGGGCGCGGCGGATGGTGCCGAAGGCCGCGATGCTGGGAGCGGTGCTGTGCGTCGTCGGGGCGCTGCTCCTGCTGATTCCGACGCGCAGCCTGGCGGTGAGCTTCACGGCCCTCTTCTTCATCATCACCGGGCTGGCCTTCGCAACGCCTGCCGGGACGCTGCTCCTGGTGGCGGCGGTCCGGCCCATCATCGGGCGCATCGGCGGCACCCTCGGCCTCATCGCCGCCCGCGGCGTGGGGTCGAGCCTGAGCCGGACGGCCCCCGCCGTGGCTGCGCTGGTGGTGGCGGTCTCGGTCACGGTAGGCCTGGGCGTCATGATCCAGAGCTTCCGGGGCACGCTGGTCCAGTGGCTCGACGGGACGCTGCGCGCCGACGTCTACGTTTCGCTGCCCGGTCCCGGGGCCTCCCGAGCCACGGGCACCATGTGGCCCGAGCTGGTGGACGACTTCGTGGCCCATCCCCAGGTGTCAGGCTACAGCACCTACCGGGGCATCGACCTGGTGCGCGAAGGAGACGCCTTCCGTCTCGTCGCCCTGGAGCTGGATCCACGAGGGGAGGGCGCCTTCGACTTCCTGAGCGGCTCGCCGGACGAGATCATGGCCCGCTTCCGCGCCGGCGAGGGGGTCATCGCGTCGGAGCCGTACGCCTTCGGTCGCGGCCTCGACGTCGGAGACCCCGTCACCCTCACCACCGATCAGGGCCCGCGGGATCTCCCCATCCTCGGCGTCTTCTACGACTACGGATCGGAGCAGGGGGCCGTGATGATGACCCGCTCTCTGTACGACAGCCTCTTCGACGACCCCGGCATCACGTCGCTGGGTCTCTTCCTCGCCGACGGGGCGAACTCCGAGGTGGTGGTGGGCGAGCTTCTTGCCACCGTGGCTCCCGGGCGCGCGGTCATCGCCCGGACCAACGACAGCCTCCGCTCGGCGTCGCTGGAGGTCTTCGATCGGACCTTCCAGGTGACGGCCGTCCTCCGCCTGCTGGCCTTCGTCGTCGCTTTCGTCGGAGTCCTCAGCGCGCTCGCGGCGCTTCAGCTCGAGCGCGCCCGTGAGCTCGGCCTCCTGCGCGCCGCCGGGATGACGCCCCGGCAGCTGGGAGGTCTGGTGGTGACCCAGACCGGTCTCATGGGGCTGGCGGCGGGGGTTCTTGCCGTACCCATGGGCATCGCCCTTTCCATCGTCATGATCTTCGTGGTGAACAAGCGGTCCTTCGGATGGACGCTGAACATGGAGATCGGGCCGGAGGTGCTGCTCCAGGCCGTCGCCCTCGCCCTGGTGGGCGCCCTTCTCGCTGGGGTGTATCCGGCGTGGAAGATGTCGCGGACGTCGCCGGCCCTGGCGTTGAGGGGCGAGTGATGAGGGGACGGCGCGGGTTCGGCTCGATGCGGTTCAGGGCCTACGCACGGGCGCTGATCGCCACCGTCTGTCTCGTCGCCACCGTGGCGTGCAGCGCGGAACGCGCCGAGCAGTCGGAGGCGCCGGTGGGCAACCTCTCCCTGGTTTCCACCCTCGGCGGTCTCGACACCGTGGGCTACGAGCGGGCCACCGAGATCCGACACTTCGTCTTTCCCGAGGACCACGGACCGCATCCCGGCTTCCGCACCGAGTGGTGGTACATCACCGGCAATCTCACGTCGGACGAGGGGCGCGACTTCGGATTCCAGTTCACCATCTTCCGCAGCTCCCTGGCCCCCACTGAGCCCGGCGGGCCGTCGGCGTGGGCGACGAACCAGGCGTACATGGGTCACTTCGCCGTCACCGACATCGACGGCGACGCCTTCAAAGCCGCGGACCTCTTCGCCCGGGGAAGCGGAGGACTGGCGGGGGCCGAGACGACGCCGCTACGGGTGTGGATCGAGGACTGGGTGCTGGAATCGGCCGCGGTTGGAGCGGGTGAGGGGGCCACCGCCCCGCTTGGGGCTCCTGGTGTGGCCCGAAGCACCGACGCGTCCGCGTCCGTCTTCCCCCTCCGCCTCGCCGCCGACGGTGACGGCTTCGGCCTCGAGCTTCTCCTCGAGGCCGGCAAACCCCACGTCCTCCAGGGCGACCGGGGGCTGAGCCAGAAGGGCGCCGAGCCGGGCAACGCGTCGTACTACTACGCCCACACTCGGATGCCTGCCTCGGGGCGAGTGGTCTTCGACGGTGAGGAGCACACGGTCACCGGCCTGACGTGGATGGACCGGGAGTGGTCGACGTCGGCGCTCTCGGAAGGCCAGGTGGGATGGGACTGGTTCGCCCTCCAGCTCGACGACGGCTGGGAGATGATGGTGTACCAGCTCCGTCTGGAGGACGGCAGCGCCGATCCGCTGAGCGACGGCGTCCTCATCGATCCCCAGGGAAACCGGGTGCCCCTGGAGTGGGGCTCAGAGGTGGTGGTGGAGCCCACCGGCGCATGGGCGTCGCCGGAGGACGGCGCCGAGTACCCGTCGGGATGGCGGATCCGCGTGCCCGACCGCGGGTGGGACCTCACCGTCGATCCCGTGGTCGACGACCAGGAGCTACGGCTGGCTTTCCGCTACTGGGAAGGCTCGGTGGCGGTGGAGGGCGTCGGGGAAGGGGGCGCGGCCGTGAACGGGCGCGGGTATGTGGAGCTCACGGGGTACGCAGGGTTCGGGGCTCAGGAGCCGCTGGGCTCCACGCCCTGAAGGAAGCGGCGGGCCCGGGAAGCGGCCACCGTCGGATCGACTACCCCAGCATCGCCACGGCTTCGTGGATCTCTTCGGGCACCATCCAGTGCCCGATGGCGTAGTCCAGCGCCATCAGCGGCACGCCGGCCTTCTCCAGCGCGTCCCTCCCGCGGAGGGCGAGATAGTGGGGGATGGCCGGATCCTGGAGCCCGTGACCCCAGAAGACGGGTGTCGCCTCGGCCGCGGCAGCGCCTTCCGGCACCTCCACCGAGTCGGCCAGGAAGCCGGAGAAATTCCACGCGGCCGCCAGGCGACCGGGGTGCTTCAGGGCGTAGGCCAAGCTCGACGTGCCTCCCTGGGAGAAGCCGCCGAGGATGATTCGTCCGGGCTGGAATCCCACCAGGTCGGGGAGGGCGTAGAGGAAGTCGTCGATCTTCCCCAGGCTCGACTCGAGGGTCTCGGGGACCACCCGGTCCTCCTCGACGTAGCGGTACCAGGCCCAGCCCGGTCCGTAGCCCCACTCGGCGCCGGGGTACGGCGCCTGCGGGGTGACCAGGGCCCAGTCCGGCGGGAGGACGGGCGCCAACGCCTGGAGGTCGCCCTTGTGGCTGCCCCGGCCGTGGAGGAGCACGGCGACGGTGGTCCCGTCGCCGGCTCCGCCCGGCACCATACGGTCGTAGAGGAGTCCGTCGTCGCCGGTGCTCCCCGCCACAACCATGGTCACGAGAGGGGCACCAGGCTGCCCTCGATCTCCGAGCGACGGCCTTCGAGCCACGCCGGGAGCTTGAGGTGGTCACCCAACTCGTTCATCGCTTCGTCGATGACGAAGCCCGGGCCGTCGGTGGCGATCTCTACCAGGAGCCCGTCGGGCGCCCGGAAGTAGATGCTCTCGAAGTACGTCCGGTCCATGACCGGGCTCACGTTGAGGCCCAGGGTCAGGAGGTGCTCACGCCATTCGGCCTGCTGATCCGCGTTCTTCGCCCGGAAGGCGACATGGTGCGTCTGGCCGGCACCGGCACGGGCACGATAGTCACTGCCTTCCCACCCGAAGAGGGTCATCGCCGAGTGGCTCCGGACGGTGTTGCCGTCGTAGGCGGCCCAGAAGTAGTGCTTCGTCTTCCCGTCGTCCTGGTTGTACGTCTTCTTCACCAGGTGGAGCCCCAGCGCCTCCTCGTAGAACTCCCCGGCCTTGGCCAGGTCGTCGGTGATGGCGCTGATGTGGTGGATGCCCTGGAGACGCATGTCCGGGGTGATGACCGGCACGGGCTCCGGGTGGTTCGTCGCCGCGATGGCCTCCTCGTTCCGACCCTCGGGCATGCGCTCGGTGGGAGGAACGAGAAGCTCCTGCCCCAGCGCGTCGGCGGGCTCGTCGATGGCGTAGCCCGGTCCTGCCGTGGCGATCTCCAGGACCTGACCGTCGGGGTCGGCGAAGTAGATGCTCTTGAAGTAGCCCCGGTCCAGCGGGCCGGTGACCTCCACGCCGGCGTCGGTGAGGCGGCGCTTCCACGTCAGCTGGGCCGCGGGCGGCGAAACGCCCAGGGCAAGGTGATGCACGCCGCCGACGCCCCAGTGTCCCCGGGCCGCGTTTCGCCACTCGAAGAAGGTGAGGATGGTGCCCGGCCGGCCCCCGTCGTCACCGAAGTAGAGGTGGTAGGCGCTGGGGTCGTCGAAGTTGACGGTCTTCTTCACCAGACCGAGGCCCAGCAGCTCACCGTAGAAGTCCAACGTCCGCGGTGCGTCGTTGGACACCATGGTGATGTGGTGGAAGCCGTCGGTCTCGAAACGGGGCGTGCTCATGGCCGCTTCTCCTCATCTATGGGGTCAACGTACGGGGCTCGGTGCGTTCCCGGAACGCCACCCTCCGTACGAGGATGGAAATTACTTGATTGGTCAAGTAAATGGAAGAGGGGGCATCCGGCGATCGGGTCGAGGGCCCTCCCGGGAAGCCGAAGCGCTCTCGTTGGGCGGGCCGAGGTGCTTCTCTCGCTACAGCGAAGCCCGGAACCGCCGCGTCGCCCCCACCAGTCCACCCGCCGCCATGGCCGTCAGCACGCCGAACTGCACGGTGAGGTCGGCCACGCCCGCCCCCTTCAGGAAGATCCCGCGCACGATCTCCAGGAAGTGGCGGAGGGGATTGGCCAGCGTCAGCGCCTGGAAGACCTCGGGCATGGTATCCACGGGGTAGAGGAAGCCCGAGAGGATGATGGCCGGCATGACGAAGAGGAACATGGCCAGGAAGGCTTCCTGCTGCGTCGACGAGATGGTGGAGATCAGGAGGCCAAAGGAGAGGCCCGCCAGGATGAAGAGCGCGGCGGCCAGAAGCAGCGCGGGCACCGAGCCCCGGAAGGGGATGTCGAACCAGAGGAGGGCGACGGCGGTGACCAGCGAAAGCTGCACCAGGGCCACGCCGGCCACCGGGATGGTCTTGCCCAGCATGAGCTCCGACGGCGACAGGGGCGAGACCAGGAGCTGCTCCAGCGTGCCGATCTCCCGCTCCCGGACCACGGCCATGGCCGTGAGGAGAAGGCACATGAGGAGGACGATGACGCCAATGACGGCGGGAACGTTGTAGACCCGCGACTCCAGCGACGGATTGAACCAGGCCCGCGCACGGACGTCGATGCCCGCGAGGGCCGGGGCACCGGTGGCCGCTCTCTCCGCGCGAGCCCTCCGGGTGGCCAGCTCCTGGACGATCTTGGCGGCGTAGCCCTGGGCGACGGTGGCGGTGTTGGAGTTGGTGCCGTCGACGAGGAGCTGGACGGCGGGGCCCCGGCCGGCGGCCAGATCCTTCGAGTATCCCACCGGAATCTGCAGGGCGACGACGGCGTCTCCGTGGTCCAGCGCCCGTTGGAGGTCGGCGGGCCGGTCCGACCGGACGACGACCCGGAAGTATCCCGAGGCGGTGAAGGCATCCACCAGCTCCCGGGACTCGACGGTGCGGTCCAGGTCCACCAGCGCCGTGGCGACGTTGCGGACGTCGGTGTTCACCGCGTAGCCGAAGAGGATGAGCTGGATAATGGGCGAGACGAAGATGACCCGCTTGGTCTTCGGATCACGGAAGAGCTGACGCAGCTCCTTCACCACCATCCTTCGGATGCGCAGGAGGGAGAGCCGGAGCTCGGGGCTCATGCCACCAGCTCCTTCTTGAAGACCTTGGTGGCCAGCGCCAGGCCGATGACCGCGTACGCCAGCATCAACAGTGCCTGGGGCCAGAGCACCTCGAGGCCGACGCCCTTGAGGAAGATCCCCCGGGTGACCGTCACGAAGTAGCGCGCCGGCACGAGGAAGGTGACGCCCTGGAGCGCCGTCGGCATGCTGGCGATGTCGAAGAGGAAGCCCGACAGGAGGACCGCCGGGAGGTAGGTGGCCACCATGGCGATCTGCGTGGCCAGCACCTGCGACTTCACCGCCGCCGAGATGAAGATCCCCAGCCCCAGCGCCCCGATGAGGAAGAGGGTGGTGAGGACGGCGAGGTAGGCGACGCTCCCGTTCAGCGGCGTACCGAAGATGATCATCCCGGCGGCGACGGTGAGGGCCACGTCGAAGAGCCCGATGACGAGGTAGGGCAGGAGCTTGCCCAGGACCACTTCCACCCGTCCCACCGGCGTGGCGGCGAGCTGCTCCATGGTGCCGCGCTCCCACTCCCGGGCGATGGTGAGGGCCGTGAGCATGGCCGCGATGATGGACATGATCACCGCAATGAGGGCCGGCACGATCATGTTCCGGCTCTCGAGGTTCGGGTTGTACCACGTCCGCGGCTCGAGGCGGACGCCCGGCGGAAGCTCGCGACCCTGGAGCACGACGTCGGCGCTGTGCCGGGCGAGGATAGCGTCGACGTAGTTCAGCGCGATGGTGCCCGTGTTGGCGTCGCTCCCATCCACCAGGAGCTGGATGGTGGCCGGGCGGCTCGTCGCGGCCAGGTCCGCGGTGTAGCCCGGGGGGATGGTGAGGACGCCGAGCACCTGGCTGCGCGTGAGGAGACCGTCGATCTCCGACGCCGAGGCCAGACGCTCCTCCACGGTGAAGTACCCGCTGGAGACGAGGGCGTCGACGAGGGCCCGACTCTCGGGCGTCCGACTCTCGTCGAGGACGGCGAGGCGGATGTCGTCCACGTCCCACGTGATGGCGTAGCCGAAGAAGAGGAGGAGGAAGAGGGGTAGGACGAAGGCGAGGATGACGCTCCGGCTGTCGCGTCGGAGCTGGATCCACTCCTTCCGGGCCACGGCCAGCAGGCGATGCACGTCCATGGTCACCCCACCCGTGCGCCGCCTTCGGCGCGGACCAGGGAGACGAAGACGTCCTCCAGCGACGGCGAGGCCGACGTGATGGACTCCACCGTCCGGCCTGCTCCTTCCAGCGCGGCCCGCACGGCCATCACCCCCCGCTCCTCGTCTTCCACCACCACACGGAGCGTGCGCCCGTACATGGCGGCCTCCACGATGCCGTCGGCCCGGGCCGCGGCCTCCACCGCTCGGGGCGCATCGTCCGTGGCAACCTGGAGGATGGGGTCGACGACGCGCTCCCGGAGGCGCCGGGGCGTATCCAGCGCGATGAGCCGACCCCGGTTCAGGAGGGCCAGGCGATGGCAGTACTCCGCCTCCTCCATGTAGTGGGTGGAGACGAAGATCGTCGTGCCGCGCTCGGCCCGGTCGTAGATCAGGTCCCAGAAGCGGCGCCGAGCCACCGGATCGACGCCCGACGTGGGTTCGTCGAGGAAGAGGATGGGCGGACCGTGGACCAGGGCGCAGCCCAGGGCCAGCCGCTGCTTCCAACCGAGGGGAAGGGTCCCCGCCGGCGTGTCCACCTCGTCGTGAAGCTCGGACATCTCGAGGATCCAGCTCCGCCGCTCGTCGAGGGCATCACCCCTGACGCCGTAGAGCCCGGCGAAGAGCTCGATGTTCTCGGCCACCGTGAGGTCGCCATAGAGGGAGAACCGCTGGGACATGTAGCCGATCTGGCGCTTGATCTGCTGGCGCTCCGACCGGATGTCCCAGCCTGCCACGAAGCCCTCGCCGGACGACGGCGGCAGGAGGCCCGTGAGCATCTTGATGGTGGTCGTCTTCCCGGCGCCGTTGGGGCCGAGGAAGCCGAAGATCTCCCCGGCGCGGACCTCGAAGGTCACCGAGTCCACGGCGGTGAAGTCGCCGAAGTGGCGGGAGAGGTTGCGGACGACGACTGGGTGGCGTTCGGCGGGGTGCGCCGCCGCGGTGTGGGGCTCGTTCGGGTGGCGCTCCTGGGGCCGGGCGCCGGTGGGGTCGGTCATCGGTGGCCCACGCGATGGATGAAGACGTCTTCCAGGGACGGCTCGATGGTCTCCACGTCCTGGAGCTCAACCCCCGCCGACGTCAGGGCGTCACGCCATGTCCGCTCGGATGCTCCTGGCGCTAGGAGGGCGTGGACGGCATCCCCGAAGAGGGACGCGCTCACGACGCCGTCGACACCGTGCAGGACGTCCCGGGCCTTGCGGGGCTCGCGGCTGCGGAGAGCGAGCATGGTGCCGTCCAGCGACTGCTGGAGGGCGGTGGGCGCATCGAGGGCGACGGTCCGGCCCTCGTCCAGGAGGACGACGCGGTCGCACCGTTCGGCCTCGTCCATGTAGGAGGTGGAGACGAGGACGGTGACGCCCCGGCCCACCATCTCGTGGAGGATGAGCCAGAGCTCGCGGCGGGAGATGGGGTCGACGCCGAACGTCGGCTCGTCCAGCAGCAGAACGTCCGGCTCGTGGATGAGGCAGCACGACAGGGACAGCTTCTGCTTCATCCCGCCCGAGAGATTGCCGGCGAGTCGATCCTCGAACTCGCCCAAGCGGCTGAAGTCGTAGAGCCGCTGGAGGCGGGCGGGACGGTCGGCCCGCGGGACCCGGTAGAGGTCGGCGTAGAAGTCCAGGTTCTCCCGGACGGTCAGGTCCTCGTACAGGCCGAAGCGCTGGGCCATGTACGCGATGTGCGGCTTCACGGCCTCGGGATCACGACCGACCTCGGCGCCTCCGATCCACGCTTCGCCGCTCGTGGGTGCCAGGACACCGGCCAGCATCCGCAGCGTCGTCGTCTTGCCGGCGCCGTCGGGGCCGACGATGCCGAAGAGCTCTTCGTGGGCGACGTCGAAGGTGAGTTCCGCGACGGCGACGTCGCCACCGAAGGAGCGGCTCAGGCTGCGGAGGGAGACGGCGGGGCTGTTCACGGACGGGAGTGCTCCGTCGGACCGCCTTCCACCAGGAGCCGGACATCGGCGGGGACGCCGGGCTTCAACTCGAAGTTCGCGTCCCCCGTGATGCGGACCTTCACTGGGTAGACCAGCTTCGTCCGCTCCTCCTCCGTCTGGACGTTGCGCGGCGTGAACTCCGCTTCGCTCCCGATGAAGACCACGCGCCCCTCGTACGTTCGGTCCGGCCAGCTGTCGGTGGTGATGGACGCCTGGGCGCCGATCTGGACGCGACCGATGAGGTCCTCGCGGACGTAGATGCGGACCCAGCGGTCGTCCCGGTCGAGGAGCGTGATGACCGGTGCGCCGGGAGCCACCGTTTCGCCGGGTTCCCGGTGGCGGACCGTCACCACGCCATCGAAGGGTGCCGTCACCACCGCGTTGTCCAGCGTCGCCTCCGCTCGCGCCACCGCCGCCCGTGCCTGATTCACCGCGGCGCGCTGGGCTTCGATGGTCTCTTGCCGGACGCCTTCGCGGAGCAGCGCCAGGGCCTCCGTCGCCTGCTCCTGGGCGGCCTCGGCCACCTCCAGGGCGGTTTCGGCCCGGTCCAGCTCCTGGCGGGATATGGCGCCTCCGTCGAAGAGTGTCTGGGCGCGCTCGAGCTCCCGGTGGGTGGTAGTGGCCTGCTGAGCCGCCGAACGCTCGGCGGCTTCGGCGGCGGAGATCTCCTGGGGGCGAGCGCCGGCTCGGAGCTCCGCCAAGCGGGCCGCCGCCGCGGCCTCCTGCGCTCGCGCCGCGTCGACGTTGGCCTGCAACTCGCGAGTGTCGAGGAGGGCCAGGCGCTGCCCGGTGGTGACGGCATCGCCTTCGTCGGCGGACATCTCCAGGACGCGGCCGGGGAGCTGGAAGCCCAGGTCGGCGGTGGTGGCCTCCACCGTGCCCGACGCAGCCAGCGCTCCGTTGGCGGCGTCGCCTCCCCGGAGGACGATCCAGAGGGCGGCCGCGGAGAGCAATGCGATGGGTACGACGATCCTCATGGCCTTCTTCATCACCGACTCTCCAGCTGTTCGTTGATCCAATCCAGTGTCAGCGCTCCCTGAGCGCGGGCGAGTTCGACGCGGGCGACGACGGCGTCGGAGCGGGCTCGTGCCAGGCCGGCGGTGGCCTGGAAGAGGCTGGCGTGCGCCCGGAGGAGGTCGCTCTGTACGCCTGCACCGTTCTCCAGCGCGAGGGCTTCGATGCGGGCCACCTCGATCCATTGGGTGAGGGCCGCCATCAGCGCGTCGGCCCGGGCGTCCGCTTCGGTGATGGCCGAGCGGGCGGCGTCCTCGGCGTGTCGGGTGTCGAGGCGGGCGGCCTCGAGGTCGGCCCGAGCCTCCGCCAGCGCGGCTTCGGCGCGGCGGAGGGATGCGCTGCGGGCCCCTCCCGTGAAGACCGGCCACGAGAGTTGGAGGCCGGCCTGCCACTCGAGGACGTGCTCCCCGGTGGGCGTGCCGAAGTCGAGGAGCGCCGCGCCTGCGTCGAGGCGGGGGAGGCGGGTGGCGCGCTCGGCGGAGACGGCGGCCTCGGCGGCGTCGACGGCTCGGGCGGCTGCGGCGATGTGGGGTGGAGTCTGGGTGGGTCGGTCCTGTGGGCTGGCCGTGGACTGCGGCAGGGTGGTGGGCCGGGTCGTGACGGGGCTTCTGGGGCGGATTTCGGTCGACTCGGGGGGCACACCCATGAGGAGGGCCAGGGAGCGCCGGGCCAGATCGACCTGGGACCGGGCCGCTGCCATCTGGGCACGGGCGTCTTCCAGCGCTGCGCTGGCGCGGAGGAGTTCAACGCGGGCTGCGGCGCCGGTCTCCACCCGCTGGTTCGCTCGGGTCTGCTCCGCTTCGAGGGCGTAGAACTGGGCCTGAGCGGCGTCGCGGACGGTGCTCGCGGTCGAGAGGCTGGCGTAGGTGGTGGCGACACGGCTCAGGAGCTCCATCTCCGCGGCCTCGCGCATCCGCTCCGCCACGACGACGCCGGCTCCGGCGCCCTTGATCCGGGCTCCGCGGACGCCGCCGTCGACGAGGGTGTAGGCCGCGCCGAGGCGGCCCTGGACCAGCGTCTCGTCGAATCGGGGCGGATCGGTGGGATCGAAGCGGTGGAGGGGAGCTACGATCATCGGCTCCTGGAAGTGGGTCAGGCTGGCGTCGAGCTGCAGGCCTGGGAGGCGGCGAGCTTGGGCCTGGTCCAGGCCGGCCTGGGCTGCATCGGTGCGGGCTGCTGCGCCGGCGATGGTGGGATGAGTTCGGAGTGCCGCGGCTGCGGCTTCGGCGAGGGTCAGCGGCTCCTGGGCTTGAACGGCGGAGGAGGGGATGCCGACGGCCAGGAGGCTTAGGAGTAGGGC
>CALJKZ010000627.1 GCA_937983085.1 uncultured Gemmatimonadales bacterium | reverse complement strand
TCATCACCCCGGACGTGGACGCCATCGTCGTCACCCCCATCTGTCCCCACTCTCTCGCCGTACGGCCGTTGGTCCTGCCGGCCCGCCGTACCGTGTGCATCGGCTCCCTGGAGCCCGAGGCGCAACACCAGCTCACCGTCGACGGGCAGGTCGTCCACCAGCTACAGCCACAGGAGCGTGTTTTTGTGGCCAAAGAGGAGCGGCCCATGAGCCTCGTGCGGCTTCCGGGACAGACGTTCTTCAACACCATGCGCCGCAAGCTCAACTGGGCGGCGCGACCGCCCGAGCGCGCCTGAGAGCCACAGGCGATTCCAGCGGCCGAGCGGCCCTGCCGCTCGCGTCCCGAAGCCTCATTGAAGCGGCCTTGCGTTCCCGGCTAGTTTTCCTGCCATGCTCGTCGAACTCCGCATTCGGGACTACGCCGTCGTCGAGGACCTGACCGTCTCCCTCGGCCCGGGCCTCAACGTCCTCACGGGCGAGACCGGCGCCGGCAAATCCATCATCGTTGGAGCGCTTTCGCTTCTTCTCGGCGAGCGCGCGTCCTCGGAGGTCGTCCGCAAGGGCGCCGAGCGGGCCACCGTCGAGGCCGTCTTCGAGGTCGACGGACTCACCGGCGTGAAGGCCCTGGCCGACGAGCACGGATTCCGCGTGGAGGACGGGCTCCTCATTCTGCGTCGCGAGGTGCAGGCACAGGGGAGGAATCGCGCGTGGGTCGGGGGCTCGCCGGCCACGGCAGGCATGGTGGGTGAGCTGGGCAGTGCCCTCGTGGACATGCACGGACAGCACGAGCATCAGACGCTCCTGCGCCCCCGCGATCAACGAAGGATCCTCGACGCGTCGGGTGGAGCGGAGGAGATGGCCGAGGCCGTCGCGACGGCGTACGGCCGGCTGCAGGCCCTTCGCACCGAGCTCGAGTCTCGCGAGGAGCGGCAGCGGGAGGTGGAGAGCCGAGCCGACTTCCTTCGCTTCCAGCTCAAGGAGATCGACGGCGCCGACCTGGCTCCGGGCGAGGATGAGGCGCTGGAAGCCGAGGCCGGGCGCCACGAGCACTCCGAGGACCTCGCCCAGGGCGCCCAGATGGTGGCGAATCTGCTCTACGACGGGGAGGAGGCCGTGAGCGACCGCGTGTCGCAGGCCCTTCACACGCTGGAGCGGCTCGCCCGGTTCGATCCCGAGTTGCAGGAGAGCGCAGAGCGGCTCAAGGAGGCCTTCTACGCCGTGCAGGAGGTGGGGCGGGGGATGGGCGACTACGCCGCCTCGGTGGACCACGACCCTCAGCGGCTGGACGAAGTAAGGGCTCGTCTCGACCGGATCTTCCGGCTGAAGAGGAAGTACGGCCCCGAGCTCGCCGACGTTCTCGAGACGGCCCAGCGGGTGCGTGCCGAACTCGCCGACCATGACGACGCCGACCACGACATGGGTCGCTTGCGGGGAGAGATCGACGAGGCCACCCGGAGCCTCGATGTCCTCGCCGGAAAGCTGAGTGAAGCCCGTCGCCACGCCGCGGACCGTCTATCCGCGGCCATGGCCGACGTGCTGCCGGCACTCGGGCTCGGAGAGGGCCGCTTCGAGGTGGTGCTCACGTCCCACGAAACAGTGTCGGCGGGGGGTGCCGAGAGCGTCGAGTTCCGGGTGTCGCCCAACCGGGGCTTCGACCCCATGCCCTTGTCCAAGATCGCCAGTGGAGGCGAGCTGTCGCGCATCATGCTCGCCCTCAAGTCGGTTCTCGCATCGGTGGACCGGGTGCCCGTACTGGTCTTCGACGAGATCGACGCCGGCGTGGGGGGTGTGGTGGCGACCGCCGTCGCCGACAAGCTCGCCGAGGTCGCCCGGCGTCATCAGGTGTTCGTGGTGACCCACCTGCCGCAGGTGGCGTCGCGAGCCTCCGGCCACCTTCTAGTCGAGAAGCATGCTCGCGAGGGGCTCACGGCCACGCAGGTCCGGCGCCTCGAGGGAGACGCTCGAGTGGAGGAGGTGGCGCGGATGCTCGGGGGCGACCCGGAATCCGAGACGTCGCGCGAGCACGCCCGGGAGCTGCTTGGGGCGCGGGCGCGCTAAGGCCGATTCAGGGGGTCGTGGGACCCCATAGGCGGCGGAAGAGTCGGAGCCCGGCTTCCACCCTCGTGGCCCTGGGCACCTGACCGCCGCTTCCCGCGACGGTGGCCAGAAGGCGGAGATGGATCTCGATGGGAAGGGATGCCTCACCGCGCCGCCAGGGATCGACGGTGTCGTAACGGATCCCTCCACCCACGACGTGGGCTTTGACGCCACTCTCCACCGCGAGGACCGTGGGGTCCAGGCCAGGGGCGGTCACCAGCTCGAACTCGTCCCGGCGCTTGTGGAAGAAGCGATACTCACCGGCGAGGGTGAGGGACGGGGCCAGATGCAGGGACGGCGCCAACGCGCCGCTCACATACGAGCCCGGTCGCCACGTGAGCTCGGCCGGATTCGCGGGCGGCACCAAGAAGCGCGCCGGCGGCGCCACGGGCAGAGTGCTGGCGGGAGGCGCCTGGACTCCCTACGGGACCCCCCCAGCAAGACCGAGTCGTCGGCCGAAGCGGAGCGTCGCCGTCACACCACCTTCCACGTCGAGCTGACCGTCGCCTGTGCCCAGGTCCAATGGGACATTCGGGTCCGGCTGGGTCCCCGTGGGGAGTCGCACCACGACGCTTCCGGTGACCCGATAGCCCAGACCCGGTGAGGTGAAGTCCGGATTCGACGAGGTGAGGTTGTCGAGGAGCCGAACCCGAGCCGACGCCTCCACGTCTCCGGCGCTCCATAGGGACTGGCGGGTCGCCAAGGGAAGTGCGTACCCGAAGCCCGCACCCCCGTTGACGGCGAGGCCCGCGAGATCGGTCTCGTCCAGAAGGGGTTCGTTGGACAGCGCTACGGCGGCCAGCCCCGGAAGTCCCGCGGCCATCAGATCGGCGTCGAGTTGGGAGGCGGCCTGGACCAGCGCGTCACCCGCCGTCGTGCCGGCCAAGGGGAAGAAGCTCGACGCAGCGTACGCCTGCATGACGGCGGCGTCGAAGGAGGCGACCCGGGCAGCCAGGTCCTGTGCCGCCGCGCACCCGGGGCTCGGGCCCGAAGCACATTCGGACGACGCGTAGCCCGCCGAGGAGGTCCGTGCCGAGCTCGTCGACGTGAGGAAAAGGTCGACGGAGGACGGACTCGCATACAGCGGGTTGAGCCCCACGTTCGCATTGGCCGAATCCGGCGTGAACGCCACGTCCACCGCCGTCCGGGTGCGCGTCCACGGGAAGACGGCGCCCACCGTCAGCCAGTCGGTGACGCCCAGATGTCCGCCGAACTCGATGCGCGTCACGTCCTGGCGTAGGAGGCCCGCAGTCGAACCGATGACCGGGTTCAGTGGTGTTCCCGAAGCGTCCTGAATGGCCGAGGCCAGCGAGGCGATGCCCGGAAAGAGGCTCAGGCTCGTGGGGTCCGTGAGGTCGTCTGCCAGGTCCTCTTCCACGTCCCCCGCTGCGCTACGCCCGAAGCGCGCATCCCACGACTCGAACACCGGGCTCGCCTGGAGCCGGACCCGGCCCTTCGGGACCAGCGTGTGATCCAGCACCTGGGCGTGCAGCGCAGGCGCGACGAGAATCAGTCCGAGAAGGGTCGCAGAAAGGCTGCGTGGCATGGTCCGAGTGTGGGTGCCGGGCGCCTCGAACAGACGGTCTCGGGAGGCGTCACGGG
>CALJKZ010000626.1 GCA_937983085.1 uncultured Gemmatimonadales bacterium | reverse complement strand
GAGGGCCGCGGCGAGGGCGCCCGCGACGACGCGGCGGCCCTCCCAGAGCAGGTCGTCGAGGCCCGCGTGGCGGCGGCCCGCGCCCCGCAGGAACGCGAACAGGATCGTCCCCACCCCCACGGTGGCCGCGGCGATGCGGCTCCGGTCGTCGGTCATCTCCAGCAGCGTCATCAGGGTGCCCTCGCCCCCCACGCTGCCCCCGGGGTCGGGCATCCTCAATCCGGATCCGGCCCTAGTTGGCAAAGCGGGGAAGTTCTACCGTTTTTCGTGTTGCGCAATCTCGCCACCGGTCCGTCCGATAAGGAGGCGTGGCGAACGACGTCCTCGCCCCCGCGCCGGATCCCCGGGAGGAGGAATCCTGGTTCCTGGACCTCCCCCCGGCCGCGCAGGAGGACCTGCGCACGAAGTGGCGGGTCGACGCCGGCCTCGCCCGCAACCGCGTGCAGCGGAAGCGCGGGACCACGCGCACCTACGTGTGGGAGGGGGCGATCGCCTTCGCCTTCCTCGAGCTGCTGCTGATGGGGCTCACGCCGCGCAGCCTCCTCGGCGCGCTCCTCTTCGGGGCGGCGGCGGGCCGCATGTGCGCGGTGCTGCGCACGACGACCGTGGGGACGGGCGTGCTCTTCCTCGCGATGTTTCTCCTCTTCGGCCTCGTGGCGGGGTCGATGCACTTCGGCTTCTACGCCATCGCGGGATTCCTGGCGCTCATCCTCGGCCTCGCCCTCGGCCGCGTGCACGACATCCAGAAGTGGGACGGCTCGGAGCTCTGACGGCGCCGTGCTACGCTCCCCCCCATGAGACCGACGCTGCTCCTCGGACTGCTCGCGGCCTGCGCGGCCGCGCCCCCGGCCCCCCCCACCGCCGCCGCGCCGACGGAGGGCGCCTCGGGGTTGCGCGCCGTCGTCGTGTCGGTCGACAAGATGGAGTGACTGGCCTGAGTGCAGGGCGCGAAACGCGCCCTGGGACGCCTGGACGGCGTCCGCCGAGTCGAAGCCGTTCCCGGCACCCTGCGCGTGCGCATCGTGCCCTCGGGCGACCGCACCCTCGACCTCGCGGCGATCGGCCCGCTGCTCTGGGACCAGGGCATTCGGGCGCTGGAGATCCGCATCGTCGCGGTGGGCGCGCGGGAGGGCGGGCGGTTCCGCATCCGCGGGTGGCCCGAGGCGTGGCCGATCGAGGGCGAGCCGCGGGGCGACGTGCTGCACGCGGCCGTCACCTTCGTGGACGGCGCGCCGCGGCTGCGGGTGCTGTGATCAGCGGCGGAGGCGCGCCTCGAGCCGCCGCCGCACGTCGGGCCAGTCGTGGTCCACGATGGAGAACAGCACGGTGTCCCGCACCCGGCCCGTGCTCGTGACGATGTGGCGGCGCAGGACGCCCTCCTCGGTCGCGCCGATGCCGAGGATGGCGCGGCGCGAGCGCGCGTTGAGCACGTCGGTCTTGAGCTCGACGCGGATACACCCCAGCACGTCGAAGGCGTGGCGCAAGAGCAGGTACTTCGCCTCGGGGTTGAGGCCGGCGCCCTGCCAGCGCGCGCCGTACCAGGTCCAGCCGATCTCGAGGCGCCGGTGCTCGGGCGCGATGGCGCCGTAGCGGGTGCACCCGACGACCGTGCCGGAGGCCTTCTCGACGACGGCGAAGGGGAGCGCCTCGCCGGCGGCCCGCAGCCGGAGCGCCTTGTCGATGTAGGCGCGCATGGCCTCCGGCGAATCGACGTGGCCGGCCGTCCACCGCCAGAGGTCCGGGTCGAGTCCCACGGCGCACAGCGCATCGAAATGGCCCGCCTCGAGGGGCACGAGCCGCACCCGCTGTCCCTCGAGGACGACCGGCGAGAGGTCCATGGCTAGGTGATCGCGAAGAGCAGCGCCATGGCGTGCGCGCCCGCCGCCTTCCGCCGGAGGACCAGGATCTCGATCCAGTCGGCGAAGTGGAGCGGGTCGGTGCGCTCGGGCCCGGCGCCGTGGCCGCGCGCCTCGAGGAGGCGGTGCAGGGTCCCGGCGTCCTCGACCGCCTTCAGGGCCTGGATGTCGGCGTAGAGAAGAACGCTCCCGAGACTGCGCCGCCGCAGCTCCTCGTACACGCGCTCCCCGAAGGTCATGGCGCTTGATTCTACTGTGGCGCGCGATCCCGCCTCCACTCGGCTGAATTGATGACCGGGGAGCGTCCCCCCGACCTGCGGCGAGCGCTGCTCGACGCGACGGACGCGCCCGAGTCGCATCACTTGGTGAGTAGGACGAAATCAATGGCCTCCTGGTCACGGCCTGTCTCTTCCCGCCCGGGACGAGCAAGTGGAACAAGATCGAGCACTCGCCTCTTCTCCTTCATCAGCGCAAATTGGCGGGGGAGTGAACCTCATCGCCGCGACGAGGACAAGAACGGGGTTACGGGTGCGCGCCGAGATCGACAAGGGCAGCTACCCGAAGGGCATCCAGGTGCCCCCGCGCGAGCTCGCCAAGATCCGGCTCAGGAAGCACGACGTCCACGGGGACTGGAACTACACGATCCTTCCGCGAAGTTGAATCCCGTCACTGGTTCTGATTCGACCGTGCAGACCGGCCGAGCTTCTTCCAGGCGGATAGCGCGAGTAACAACGTGATCCACACGAGCGGGATTCCGCACAGCGGCACCAAGACCCAGCGGAGAACACGGCCTCCAGAGTCCGCATCAACAAGCGCCCAAGTGAGCGCGGCCAGCGTCAGGACGACCACAACGAGCACCAAGTGATTCGGGCCCAGTCGCAGCCTCATTCACGCTCCTTCTGCAGGTAGTACGTGTAGCCAACCGCACCATAGATTAGCACATCGGGTCCGTAGATCAGCGTCCTCGGTCCGATCAACGAAGACGAAGGGATGAACGTGCCAGCGGCTCCCTCGGCTGAGCCCTCAAGCAGGATGGTCCCTGGTCTGGCGAACCGCACCCCGCCGAGACGCCTCAGCGCCGAATACGGTCCGAGCGGCAGCGGCCGCTCGAATGCCGCCGTGGCGCCCTCGGGAATCCTGATGAGCTTCACTGTCTGTTCCCGAGGAAGCCCCGTCCGTAGGACGCGTTCCAGCGTCCCGGCTATTTCGGCCACGCTCTCCGGAATGGCGAAGATGCCACGCTTGCCAACGAGCTTGCCCGAGGCCCCGATGAGGGCGGCTTCGGCCTCGCCGGTCAAGTGAACGAGCCGAGATCCGCCAGCCTCTCCCAGTGCCGTGCCCGCGCCTGATGCCGGCGGTATTGCCCCACCAACTCCCGAATGAGTACCAACTCTAGACGCGCGCGCCAAGCGCGCAGCTCCGATTACGCCTCCGAGGACCTCTCCAGCCGCGATGATGGCGGCCTCCGTCAGCGCCTTGTCCCCGATCAGGTCCCACTTGAAGCGGTGGAGCAACTCCCTAAGCTGCGGGTCGCGTCCCGGATCGACATGCCACACGCCGTCGAACTTCAGGCGATGGTCCCTGGATACGACTTGCTGCTCCTCTTCCTCATGCCAAGGGACGATCGTGATTGCGCCGCCCTTCGTGACGTACCTGTCCTTCGGGACTTCGGGAAGGAAGCTCTCGTAGAAACCGCGCACGTGCCGGTTTCCGGACCTCGGGCCCTCCATCCTGCCTGCGCGGGACAACGGCCCGGCCTCGAGCAGCTCGGCAAGCGCCCGGTCGGCTCGCCTGCGAGGCCCGTTGTTGATGTAGTTCAGCAGGGGTTTCGGGTCAGCGAACCACGTGAAGTTCTCGTTCGCCTGGGCCGTGACCTGCGCCGCGACGGAGACAGTGGACGCGTACTCTTGAAGGCTGATCGCTGCGGACACGATGCGCATCGTTTGGTTGTGCGCGTTGACGTACTTCAGGGGACCGGGGTCTCGTGCGTGTTCCGCGAACGTGTTGTACTGAAGATCGCCGTCCGCGGGCCATCCTTCAGCGGACTCCAGAATGGAGATCTGGGCCTCGATGCGGCCTGCGGCCTCATAGATGAGCGCACGCGTGTGCGCGGCCCACTGCCGGATGTTCAGAATGTGACCGAGCAGCTGGGGATCTGTGATGTCCACATCCATCCCGTAGATCTGCTCGAGTCGCTCGTCCTTTAGACCGAACGACTCCGCAATGTGCCGCAGTTGGGGATGACGTAGCGCGAATCGCACGACACCGAGCAGCTCCAACGAGTCCACGAGCTGCTCTGCCTCGGCGAGCGTGTCGTGGGCCACGCGAAGCTGCTCAAGAAGCCTGCGCCAGTCTCCGAGAAGCTCCTTCCTCTTCAGCGCCCTGTTCGCCTGACGCCTGTACTCCTTGTGGGCCTGCTCGAGGACGATGGGAGCCGCTCGCCTCGCCGTGTCCCACAGCCGACGCACCCCGCTGGTGAACGTGGTGAGAACGTCGTTCATGCGCAAGCGCAGACCGCTTTCCGTCGCCTTGGGTTGCGAATCCGGCGTCGCGTACTTGCGCTGCGTGTCCTGCTTCTCCTGCTCCTTGTCCTTCTCTCCCGTTTCCGTCTCTGAGGAGACGGAGCGTCGCTCCTTTTGCTCCCCGGACTCGGCCGGGGGCTCTCCCTCCGGCGGCGCGGGCGGCTCGGGGTCCTGGACGCCTTCCTCGCCGTCGGCGGGTCTTGCCTCTTCCTCCTGCGCCGGATCCGCGTTCGCGGCGAGGTCGGGGGTGGCCGGCTGGCCCGCGTTGGCGGAGGAGATCGACTCGCCCGTCCCGCGCTTTCTCTTCTCCGCTTCCGCCGCCTTCTCCTCCTCGGTCTTCTCCTCCTCCGGCGGCACGGTCTTGAGCTGGAGCCCGCAGATGTACCAGTCGGGGATCGACTGCTCCTCGCACTCCGCCTTCTCGTCGCCGCAGGGCGTCCCCTCGCAGGGGTCGGCGACCGCGAGGAAGTCGGCCCACGCCTTGTTGAGTTTCTCCTGGTCCTTCTCGCGCTCCTTGCGGCCCTTCTCGGTGTCGTCGTAGGTCTTGGCGTCCACCGACGCCTGCATCTCCAGGTACTGCCCCAGCGCGGCGTCCACCTTCGTCTTGTGGTCCGCCGCCGCCTTCGCCCGCTCCTCCGCCGTCAGGTCGAGGTCCACCATGGCCGCGGCCAGGCGCTCCGCCTCCTGGCGCAGCGCCTCGAGCGTCGCGCCGGCGCTGGCGATCTTCTCGTCCATGACCGCGTTCACCTGCCTGGTGACGATCGCCAGAATGCGCTTCTCGGCGGGCGTGAGGGACCCCCCCGCCTTCGCCTTCGCCTCCAGCGCGTCGCGCTGCTGGACGAGCCCAGCCTCGATCGTCGCGGCGTCGCCCTGCCCGCGCTTGAGCTGGTTCACCGTCGCCTGGAGCGCGGAAAGCCCGCTCCAGACGAGTCCGCCGTCGGACGGCTCCGCATCGCCGAGCCGGGCGGACATCTTGTCGCCCAGCCTCTTTCGCTGGTTCGTGACGCTGTCGAGCTTGCCCTGGTCCTTCGGGTCCGCCGCGACGAACCGGTTCTTGGCGTCCCGCACCGGCTTGCCCGAGTCGTCCTTCTTCACCAGGCCGTCGAAGGCCGCGTCCAGGCGGTCGAGCTGGGGCTGAGGTGGCGCCCGCCTCTTCGGCCGTCGGTGCGTCGGGGGGTGCGGGGGCCTAAACCTCTTCCTTCAGCCACGCCGTTTCACAGCACACCGAGCACCCCGCCCGACTCATGTCACACCACCGCCACTCCCGGTGCCGCGGCTGGAAAGCCCACGCCTGTTGCCGATCAAGACGACAGCTATGGGTATGGTGTGCAGTACAGCGATGCCGACCGTTCCGGCCCAGTCGATCCAGTGATTTATGAGAAAGCCTGCGACAAGGGCAACCCCTGGAACGAAAGGCGGGTAGAGTCTCTCCCGGAGCAACCGTGAACTCCACGTAGTGCCGGTCTGCCCGCGTCGCGGCGAATCACGCCCTCTCAAGCTGGCTGAGCAGCCTGCGCAGTGATTCGATGGTCTCGCCGCGATCGCCGAGCTGTTGAACGAGCACGGGCAGGATGCGACGCAGGGATTCGGCTGCGTGCTGACGCTGCATAAACAGGCGCTCGATCTCGGCGAGCAGTCGCGGGACGCCGTCCCGTGCTGCAGCGATGAAGTTCGCGTTTTGTCGGGCAAGCTCAGAGAGCGCGAGATTCGGAGACTGAAGGAGCGTGACGGCAATCACTTGGTGAGCATTCGGCCAACGTCCTGCTCTGAACTCTCCGCGGGCTACAAAATGCGCGCTCATGGCCATGTCGTCATCCGCACGATCCACGCGCCACGGTCCCGGGTCAGCCATGCCCGCAAGGGCACGGAGTTGTTCTAGCCATTCGATTTCGGAACGCTCAGGCATAGCAACCTCCACGTTGCATCACTGGTGATCTGGCGTCACAGGTGCCGACGACGATGTGTCTAGCGCTGCAGTGGCGCCGTCCCGCCCTAACTCTAGCCCTAGGCCTAGTAGAACAGCAAGCGTGCTGGGATCCCAGCCCTGGTCGAGGAATACTCCTGTCGGCCGCAGCGAAAGGACGCGCGCACGTGCATCTGCCCTGCTCATGCTCTTTGCGAGCGCGTCGACGAGCGCCTTCGCCTGATCACGATCGCCTGTCGCAAGGATATCTTGGGAGTCCATCGCGCTCGCGGCGAGCCGTCGATCCCACACCGTTTTCCTACCCTCCAAGCCCGCCTCCTTAAGTGCGGACCGCGCTGCGAATGAGCCCTCCGGGATGACGGTAACGCGACCGCCGCCCGCGATCGACTCCATGTTCCGAATCACCTCGGAACGGCTCAGTCCGCTCTTGACGCTCAACTCTCGCAACATGCTATCCGGAAGACGAATGTCGCGGCCAGAGAGGAGGCCCTCCACAACCCCCTGCCACTTGTCCGGACCGCGACGGGGGCCGCCGAATAGGCTGTAGTACGCCGAGGTATCCGTTGCCGCCGACCCCTTGGCTCCCGCACCACCTATTCCCGCACGACCGCTAACTCGAGACGCGCGCGCCAAGCGCGCAGCTCCGATTACGCCTCCGAGGACCTCTCCAGCC
>CALJKZ010000625.1 GCA_937983085.1 uncultured Gemmatimonadales bacterium | reverse complement strand
CGCACCGCGCCCGGCAGTTCGTCGATGGAGCGAGGCACGGCCTGCAGCAGGGCCTCGGCCGCACGGTTGACGAAGCGCACGACGTCCCGCTCGTCCAGGACCAACATGCCGTCGGGGCTGGCACCCAACTGCTGCCTGTATTGCTGCTGCCATTGGCTCCGCGCCAGGGCATAACGGACGGACCGCCCCAAGGACGCTTCGTCGAGCTCGTCTTTTCGCAGATAATCCTGGGCGTCCAGGGCGAGGGCCTCCTCGCCCGCTCCCACGTCGGCCGAGCCGGTGAGGACGACGATGGGGACGTCGGTGCCCATTCGGCGCAGGACGCCCACCGACTCCAGACCGTCGGCGTCGGGCAGCCCCAGGTCGAGGAGAACCAGATCGCACTCGGCGGTGTCCACCGCGGAGCGTGCCGCCGAGAGGCTGGTCACGCACTGCAGCTCGACGGGCTGATCCATGGACGACGTCAAGTAGCTACGAACGAGCTCTTGATCCCCTGGATTGTCTTCCACCAGAAGAATCTTGAGCGCTTTCGCGGGCATGAACACGAACCGACCTCCGGGAGAGTGCATAATCCACCTTGTTGAGTATCGGCAGCACTGCGCAACATCCTTAATTCAGCGCCGAACACCCTGAAGGGGCAGCCATGCACCCCAACCGGGGCCTCCGTGGTTCAGTCCGCTTCCTCCCCGTCCTTGAGGAGTCCCCCCAGGATCATCGTGACCACGGAGATGACGACGCTGCCCAGCACGGCGGTCCAGAATCCCGAGACCGAGAAGTCGTCCAGCAAATTGGCCGTGATGAGGAGCATGACGGCATTGATGACGAGGGCGAACAGTCCCAGGGTGACGATGAGGAACGGGATGGACAGGAAGAGCAGCACCGGCTTCAGCACCGCGTTGAGCAGTCCGAAGACCAGCGCAATGAGCAGCACGTCCCAGAAGCCACCCGTCATCTGGATGCCATCGATGAGCCAGGCGGCCGCGGCGAGAGCCAGCGCGTTGACGAAGAGTCGTAGGAGAAAGTTCATCGTGCCCATTCTAAGGGTCGCGTCGACGGTGGGAAACGAGCCGGAGGCGGGCGCACTGCCCGCAACGGCTTGGACCTCCCACCACCCCTGTAGGTTAGGATAGACCGTAACCCAGCAAAGACGGTTCACACCGACGCTCCCTCCCGAGGTCCACCGCTCGTGTCGACGGAACGCACCCCTTCCTCGCTGCTGAAAAGGGTCGTCCCGGGAGTTCTTCTCCTGGCACTCGTGGTCGCCGCCATCCAAGCGACCCGCGGGCGGCTTTTCGCCGACCGACCGTACGAGGCGTCGGTGGCCATCATGCCGTTCGAGAACCGCACCGGCGATTCCCGTTTCGATTACCTCGGTCAATCGCTGGCGGAGGGCGTCATCACCCAACTGACGACCGTGCCGGAAATCCGTGTCCTGGATCTGTACACGGCCGCGTCGGTGATGAAGGACAGCCTGGGGACGCCCCGCCTGCACGACAGTCTCAACGTCGAACACATCATTCACGGGTACATCGAGAGCCGTGGGGACACGCTGGTCGTCAACGTTTCCGAATCCGACGTCGAGGGCTTCCTCTCCCTCCGCACGCAGCATGTCCTCACGCCCGATCGACTGCAGGCCGGCCAGGTGGACCTGGCCAACCGCGTGGTCCTCACCTTCCTCCGCGAGGTGGGGATGGAGGATCGGTACGCGCCGCACCTGTCGGTGGTGGGCCCTGGCCGCGACGCGTACCTCGCGGGAACGGAGGCCCTCGGTCAGCGAACGCCGGCGGCCATGCGAGAAGCCATCCGATGGTTCAGGGAGGCCATCGAGTTGGAGCCCTCTTCCGCCGTCGCCCTGTCGGCATTGTCATCGGCGTACGCCCTGGCCGCCTACTACAAGTACGACGTCGGCATGTCGTCGTACGAGCTGGCGGCCCGTTCGTTCGTCGCCGCGGATTCGGCCATCGCCCTCGATCCGGACGAGGCCAACGGCTACGCGGCGCGAGGGTACGTACGGGCACTCCTCGGAGTCGAGATCGACGAGGCCGAAGCCGACTTCGAGCGCGCCCAGGAGCTCGCGCCCAATGCGCCCAACGGACCGAGCTGGTCCGCGCGCATTCTCGCCCGGCGTGATCGGGTGGACGATGCCTTCGCCGAAGCGGAGCGGGCTCGGGACCTGGACCCCCTACAGGCCGGTCGACGCACGGCCCTGGCATCCCTCGGCTTCCAGTTGGGCGCCTATGACGTGAGCATCGCCGAGGCCCGGGAGGCGTACCGGCTCGAGCCGCGTCTGTCTCTGGCCAAAGCGTTCGAGGGTCGCGCCCTCGCCCTCACCGGTAGGGCGTCGGAATGTCTCCAACTCGATTTCGACGTCTACGAGTTGGTACGAGCACTCTGTCTCCATGCCGCCGGGCGGACCGAGGAAGCGCGTGCACTCGTCTCCGCCGCGGAGGAGCGGCTCGCCGATACCGGCATCGATGACCCCTCGTATCTGCCCGAGCTCACCGCCCAGGATCTGGCCGCCTACTACGGGTACGTAGGAGACGCTGCGGCCGCAGGCCGGTGGGTCGAGTACGCCTTCGAACTCTCTCCCGCGGGCGTGGACGAACGGATCCTCGGTTCCGCGCTCTTCGACCCTGTGAGGGACCGACCGGAGTACTCGGCGGCCCTGGCGGCGGCTCGGGAGGACGCCCGCGCACGCTTCTTCAACCTGCGCCGTCGGGTGGAGTCTCCCTTATGATGATCCGCATCGCGCTCCTCTTCGTCGGACTCCTCGTCGGCTCCGCATCCGCCGCGTCCGCCCAAGGCATCGCCGGCATCATGTCCGGCCTTCGCGACGGCGGGGGTTGGGTGGGTATTCCCATCGAGGCGGGACAGGGAACGTATTCCACCGTGCGCCTTCCCACGGCGGGCATGACCCTCATGGGCTGCGTGAACGTCTGGTACGGGCATTCGGGGAGTTGGACCATCGAAGCCCGCGACCAGGTCGCCGAGGCCACGCTGGTCCTCGACGCCGAGCCGGGCATTCCTGTGTCCTTCGCACACACCTTCGGCATGCAGGCGAAGCTCGACTTCGCATTCCGGTGGAGCGAACCCCGAGACACGACCCTCATGATGTGGATCGGTGTCGACAAGGACGGTGAAGGCGGGGACCCACCGGTCTGCAACCCGTACT
>CALJKZ010000624.1 GCA_937983085.1 uncultured Gemmatimonadales bacterium | reverse complement strand
CGAGACCCAGCCCGGCACCTTCGAACTGGTTGGCGTCCACACCGAGGACGAGACGTGGGCGTGGCTCAGGCTCGAGGAGAAGGGCAGCATCGAACCCGACGACGTGGGCTCGCTCTTCGCCGAGCCCCACCACCGCGAGGCTCTCGATTCCCTCGTCCGGCGCGGGTTGGCGTTCCGCAGTCCTCAGTCGGGGCGAGTGCACGCCCTGAGCCACCTCGTGGCCCACCTCCTCTGACGTCACCCACGACCGAACCCTCCATCCGAGACGACCCCTCCATGGCCGGTACCCATCCCCGTCATCCCGCCACCGCCGGAGTCCACGGCGGTGCCCACGACCGGACCCCAGGCTCGCCGGTCGTGCCACCCATCACGCAGAGCGCCACCTTCCACTGGAGCAGTCCGGCCGACGGGGAACTCCTGTACAGCCGCTACGGGAACAACCCGAACCAGCGCCAGGTCGGGGAGAAGGCCGCAGCCCTGGAAGGCACGGAGGCCGCCGTGGCTCTCGGGAGTGGCATGGGCGCGACGGCCATGACCGTTCTCGCTGCAGTGGGTGCGGGCGGGCACGTGGTGGCGTCGTCCCGGCTGTACGGTGCGACCCAGGTGCTCCTACGGGACGAGCTCCCGCGTCGAGGCATCGAGACGACCTTCGTCGACCCGGAAGTGGGCGACTGGGAGGGCGCCATGCGCGACGACACTCGGCTCGTGTTCATCGAGATTCCCACCAATCCGACCCTTCGCATCCTGGACCCGCGGCCCGTGTGCGCGCTGGCCCACGACCGCGGGCTGCCGGTCGCGTGCGACGCCACCTTCGCCTCCCCGGTGAACTTCCGGGCGGCCTCGACGGGCATCGACATCGTCATCCAGAGCGCCACCAAGTACCTGGCCGGACACTCGGACGTGATCGCCGGCGTGGTGGCGGGACCGGCGGACGTGGTGACCGAGGTCACCCGGTTGTCCCGCCTCTACGGGCCGGCCCTGGATCCGCACTCGGCGTGGCTTCTCGATCGCGGAATGCGAACCCTCGATGTCCGCATGGGTCGGCACAACGAAAACGCCATGGCCGTGGCGCGCTGGTTCGAAGGGCGGTCGGAGGTGGGGCGAGTCCTCTACCCCGGACTCGAGTCCCATCCGGACCATGGGCTGGCGTCCGAACTCATGGCCGGATTCGGCGGCATGGTGAGCATCGTCCTCTCCGGCGGGGGCGATGCCGCCGATCGGTTCATGTCTCGCCTGCAACTCGCCATCGCCGCGCCGAGCCTCGGCGGAGTGGAGACCCTGGTCTCACAGCCCCGCTACACGTCCCACGTGGGGCTCAGCCGGGATGACCGGGAGGCCCAGGGGATCCCCGATGGCCTCGTCCGAATCAGCGTCGGGATCGAAGACCACCGCGACCTCATCGCCGACTTCGAACAGGCCTTGGGGTAGGGGCGTCGCCGCCGACTACGCCTCGTCCATGAACGGGTACCGGTAGTCCGTCGGCGGCACGAAGTTCTCCTTCATGGACCGTGCGCTGACCCAGCGCAGCAGGTTGAACATGGAACCGGCCTTGTCGTTCGTCCCCGACGCCCGGGAGCCCCCGAAGGGCTGCTGCCCGACTACCGCCCCGGTGGGTTTGTCGTTGACGTAGAAGTTCCCGGCGGCGTGCTCCAGGACCTCGGTGGCGTGGGCGATGGCGTCCCGGTCGCGTGCCCACACGGCCCCGGTCAGAGCATACTCCGACGTGGAGTCCACCAGCTCCAGCGTCTCATCCCACGCCGCGTCTTCGTAGACATGGACGGTGAGGACGGGTCCGAAGATCTCCTCGCACATGGAGACGTACTTCGGATCGTGGGCCCGGATGATGGTGGGACGCACGAACCAGCCCTTGGCGTCGTCGCACTCGCCGCCCGCGATGATCTCGGCGTCGCTGGAACTCCGAGCGCCTTCGATGTAGCCCCGGATCTTCTCGAACGAGCGTTCGTGGATGACGGCCGAGACGAAGTTGGTGAAGTCCCGCGGGTCGCCCATGGCGAGGGACTCGGTCTCCTCGATGAGGGGCTTCTCCAACTCCTTCCAAAGCGAGGCGGGTATGTAGGCCCGGGATGCGGCGCTGCACTTCTGACCCTGGTACTCGAAGGCGCCCCGGACGAGGGCGGTCTTGAGTGCGGCGACGTCCGCGGAGGGGTGGGCGACGACGAAGTCCTTGCCACCGGTCTCTCCGACGATCCTCGGGTACGATCGATACGTGTCGATGTTGTCGCCGATCTGCTTCCAGAAACCTCGGAAGACCGTGGTCGAACCGGTGAAATGCACGCCCGCGAAGGTGGGCTCGGAAAAGACCTTCTCGGTGATGGCGGCTGCGTCGCCCTGGACGAAGTTGATGACTCCGGCAGGCAGACCCGCCTCCTCGAAGATCTTCATCACGTAGTAGTTGGACAGCATCGCCGACGGCGACGGTTTCCACACCGACGTGTTCCCCATGAGCGCCGGGGAGCCCGGCAGGTTGGCCCCGATGGCGGTGAAGTTGAAGGGGCTCACCGCATAGACGAAGCCTTCGAGGGCGCGGTATTGGGCCCGGTTCCAGATGCCCGGATCCGAGATCGGTTGCATCGAGTAGATCTCTTCGGCGAAATGGGCGCCGAAGCGGAAGAAGTCGATGGTCTCGCACGCCGCATCGATCTCGGCCTGGAACGCCGTCTTGCTCTGACCGAGCATGGTGGCGGCGTTGAGCTTAGCTCGCCACGGCCCGGCAATGAGATCGGCGACCCGGAGGAAGACCGCCGCCCGGGCCTGCCAGGGCATACGGGACCACCCCGCGTGGGCCTCGTTGGCGGCGTCGATGGCGCGCTGCACCTCGTTCGGGCCGGCTTGATGGACATGGGCCAGGACATGCTCGTGGTCGTGGGGCATGACGACGGGAACGGTGTCTCCGGTACGCACTTCCTCCCCGCCGATGATGAGGGGGATGTCCACGACCGTCTTCGCCTGGGCTTCGAGCTCGGCCTTCAGGGCGGCGCGTTCCGGGGACCCGGGAGCGTAGGAGAAGACGGGCTCGTTTACGGGCGTGGGCGTAGAGTAGATGCCGGTCATGTGTTGGGCGGGGTGGCGGGATGTCGTGCAGGCGGGATGGCCATCCGGGGGCGCGTCTGGTGGGGTCCGAAGAGCCTTTCAGCGGTGGCCGATCCATGCCCGCGCCCCGATGGCCAGCGGAATCTCGAAACACCTTCGAGGAGGCGCAACTCGCGTTGACGCCCTCCCTCCGGCCCGGGTAACTTCAGCGCCCTTTGCCCGACGTTCCAAGCGCCGTTTCTCCGCGATCCGTGCGCCTTTTCACGGGGTTTCGCCCCGAAACGATATGAGTTCCGAAGACCTGCGCCGCGTCGTCATGGCGACCCTCGCCCGCATCAAGCATCCGGTGTCCGGACGCGATCTCGTAGCCGGAGGCCACGTCCAAGGTCTGGAGGTGGACGACGGCGGCAATGCCCGGTTCCAGTTCCAGGTGCGGCCCGACGATCCCGGCGACCTGGTGAAGCAGGCCCGCGAGGCCGTGGAGGCCATCGAGGGCATCGGCGACGTGAAGATCAACGTCCAGCTGCCGCAGATGGCCCCGTCGGGCGGTGGTGGACGGGGGGGAGGCGGACTGAAGCCCGGCTCGGTGCCCGCCCCGACGCCCAAACCCGGTCTTCTCGCCCAGGTCGAACACGTCATCGCGGTGAGTTCGGGAAAAGGTGGGGTCGGCAAATCCATGGTGGCGGCGAACCTGGCCGCGGCGTTCGCGTCGCAGGGCCTTCGAGTGGGCCTCGTGGACGCCGACATCTATGGGCCCAACATCCCGCTCATGTTCGGCGTGGACCGGCGACCCAACGTCACCGGCGAGAAAGGGCGCGAGATGATCGAGCCTTTGGAGGCCCACGGGGTGCGCCTCATGAGCCTCGGCTTCCTTCTGGAAGAAGACCAGCCCGCCATCATGCGCGGACCCTTGATCTCCGGGATCCTCAAGCAGTTCCTGGAGCAGGTGGATTGGGGGCCCCTCGACGTCATGGTCGTCGACATGCCACCGGGCACGGGTGACGCCCAGCTCTCGTTGGTTCAGACCATCGATCTCGACGGGGCGGTGATGGTCACCACTCCACAGCAGGTGGCCACCGGCGACGTCCGCAGGGGCATCAAGATGTTCGAGCGGGTGAACACGCGTGTTCTCGGCATCGTGGAGAACATGAGCGGCATGGCGTGTCCCAACTGCAACGAGATCGTCGACGTCTTCGGGAAGGGCGGGGGTGAGGCCCTCGCCGAAGAGATGGCGTTGACCTTCCTCGGGCGAGTGCCGCTGGACCCCGCCGTGGTGCGCGCGGGGGACACGGGCGCGCCGACGGTGGTCTCTTCGCCCGATTCCCCGGCAGGGGTCGCGCTTCGCAAGGTCGCCAACGCGGTGGAGAGCGGGCTCGCCGCCCCTGTGGGCTGACGGGGCTCCGACCGGGTTGGCCCGTGGGCTGACGGGGTTCTGACCGGGCTCGCCCCCGGGAGGCTGACCGGACCCCCTTGGGGTGACCGGGTCCACGCTCAGCGGCCGAGGCCTTACTAAGACCTTAGTTGCACCCGGACAATCTGGGGGCTACGTTGCTACTATGTATCTAGTAGTCACTCTCCGGGCGTGCATGATCTGCATGCTGTCCTGGCGTCCCTGAACCCGAGGAGCGAACCATGTCCACGTCGTCCACCACGTCCGTGCCGCGCCCGACGAATCGATTCGACACGTCTCGACCACGTCCGGCCGTTCGAGCCTGCCTGGCAGCCGTCCTTCTGCTTCCCCTGCTGGGGTGCGAGCCGACGAACAGTCCGGTGATGATCGACGAAGCCGGGATGCAGCAGCAGGCGGTGGTGGAGGGGCAGGAGGCAGATTCGGTGGACATCCGTGCGAGGCCCACCTTCACACCCTTCACCCAGGCACCGAGCATCACCAACCGAAGTGAGGTGGTCTCAGCCATGGTGCGGGCCTACCCGCCGTTGCTGAGGGACGCCGGAATCGGAGGGACGGTGCGGGTCTACTTCTTCATCAACGAGCAAGGCGTGGCCGAACAGGTCCGCCTGGAGGAAAGCTCGGGGCATGCAGCGCTGGACGACGCCGCGCTGAACGTGGCTGGCGTGTACGCCTTCGAGCCGGCATTGAACGACGAGACCCCCGTGCCCGTGTGGGTCTCGTTCCCCATCACCTTCCAGGTGCGCTAGGGACCGCTTCGCGCGGCTCCCTCCGTCACTCGCCGTCCAGCCACCGCCGGTCGGCTGCCGAGAGGGAGTCGCCGCCTCGGCTCTTCTCCAGGACCTTCACCACGATCCAGCCCACCAGCAGAACAGGGGCCACCTTGAAGAGGAGGAAGGACGCCAGGCCGAGGGTCAGGGAAAAGACGACACCGATCACGCTCAACACGACGCCCGCCACCAGAATCGTCGCGAGACCCACGGCGAAGAAGGTGAGAAGTGACCCGATCATGTCGATCTCCCGAGCGAAGCTGCTCGTCCGAGGTGACTAGAAGGCCGCTCGTCCGAGGCGGCTAGTTGACCCAGACCACCGAGATGCTACCGAAGGCCGCGTCGATCTCGATGGTAACGCGGCGATCCGCGCGATCCCAATCCAGAGACTCATACACGTCACCACGTTTGACGAGCCCCTGGGAATCGAGTGACGTGAGGAAGCTGTCCTTGCGGAGACGGACGCCAAGGCCCTCGGGGATGCGCAGCTCCAGCGATCCCAGCCCCATGTCGATGTCCACTTCGGCGTCGCGCTGCCACCGTCCCTCCAGCCCCAGCGTGATCGACCCCACGCCAGCATCCACCTCGATGCGGTCGGCATTGAGGTTGCCCAGGTTGCGGGCCGTGAACTCGGCGGCGCCGACCTCGAAGCGGGCGGTCTCGAGCCGACTCGGATTGGGCTCGGACACGTCGACCTCCGACTCGGAGGCCCCTGTGCTCAGGTCCAGATCGGTGAGAGCCAGACCGCCGAGGTCCAGGTCGGCTCGAACGGCGCCGAACTCCAGATCGAGGTCCATGGGGATGCCCCGAGCAAGCTCGAGTTCGAGTTCTCCGGCCTCGTCCGAGTCGATGTCCAGCCCACGGCGTCGGGTTTCCACACCCAGCTCGAGGCGATTCCCGGAAAACTCCGCTACCGGCTCGAAGCGATCCTCGTCGTACTCGAGGTTCATACGGTAGAGAAGTCCGCCGTCCGCCGACCGGATGGAGAAGAGGCCAGCACCGTATCGCACCGAGACGCGCAGGTCGTCCTCGCCGCCGAGGCGCTGCGACATGGTAACCGTCTTCCAGCTCTGTGCGTCTGCGCCCAGGGGCACCACCAGGAGCGCCGCCGCGACCGCGATGAGATTGCTACGCATCGTCCTCACCCTTGCCCGTGTCCACGCCTCCGACACCCGTGTCGGGGCTGTCGTCTTCTTCCTCCACATCCACACTCATGGCGGCCTCCCACGCCGCATCGGGATCGTAGGCCGCATAGTACTCCTTGCGCCGTCCACCCCTCGTCAGCAGCACCGCGCCGAATCCGATCTGGATGGCGGCGATGGTGATGATGAAGCCAGCCGCGAAGAGGAGATTCCCGATGAAGCCGAGGAAGGGCAGGATGGAGATCAGGTGCCCCACCATGAAGGCGAGGGCGAGTCCGACGAGCCCTCCCACCAAGGTGAAGATCGGGTTCGACTTCCTGATCCATCCCGTCCACGGGAAGCTGCTGTCCGCCAGCCACTCTCCAGTGTTCTGCGCCACGGCGAGGTAGCCCAGAAGGGCCGCGAGACCTGCCGCGACGGGGAAAAGGGGCGCCCACGCGATGGCCACCGGGATCCCTACGATGGAGACCAGGAGCGCGATGAGCCCCAGGATCCACACCGGAATCAGGAGGAAGCTGCCCGCCAATCCCACCATGGCCGCCCGACCCGGAGAGCGACGAGCGGTCTCGGCGATGGTCTCCATGTTCTCCCCCGCGAAGGCGAGGAATCCGGCGCCGACGAGCCCGAGGATGAAGATCATGACCATCTTCTCCACCACGCCCCCGACGCCGCGCATGACCGCGTGGAACGGGGTCATGATGGAGAAGCCGTCATCGTGCTCCATCCGGGTCACCTGACGGATCTCGTTTCTCAGATCCCGCCGGATCTCGGCCCGGATCTCCTCCCGTAGGCGCTCGCGGACCTCCTCCTCCACCTCACGCTCTTCTTCGAGGACATCGACGAGGCCACCGCGGATGGTCCCGACGTTGCGGAGCACCCTGGCGTCGGCGACGCGGGCCTCGCCGTCGATGACTCCGGACTCGAGGACTTCGATTGCGCCGTCCACCACCACGACGTCACCCCGAATCTCACCGCCGACGCGGAGGGTGCCGTCGATGACCACCATGGAGCCGTCCACCACCGAGCCTTCGGGAATGACGACGTCCTCGCCGACGTGAACGCGCAGGTCCGACGACACACCCTCCAATGCTTCTTCCAGCAGACTCAGCCGCCCGACGGAGCCGAGCAGGACCCGCGCCAGCGTACGCTCATCGGACACCGAGACCTGGGGCGCCTCATCGGGAGCATCCTGGAGGGCTACCTGGAGTGCCTCCTCGAGAGCGGCATCCACCGCACGGGCCACGTCGCCGTCGCTGCTACCGTCGGGGCCTTCCCAGGCCACCAGGCGTTCGGCCAGGGCCCCATTCTCCAGGGCCATGGCTTCGCCGAGGAGGCTTCGCCACGCCGTGTCGAGTTCCGAGCCCCGCTCGTAGGTACCGATGGGCTCGCCGTCGAGGTAGACCGTTCCGCCGTCGAAGCTCAACTCGAAGTCCACGTCGTCGGCGAAGGTCAGTGCCAGCGAGGCACCCGACGAACTGGCCGCCACGCTCTTGGTGACGATCTCACGGAGCTGGGCATCGAGCCCGCCGGGAAGGACGAGGGCAGCGAGGCCCAGGGCGACGAATGCGCTACGAAGCAGTCGATACATGTGGTCGGCGACCCCCGTGGGATCGTTGTTCGAGAAGGTTCTTGTACAGCACCCGCAGGGCGAGTGCGCAGATCATCGTGTAGGCGAGAGCCCCACCCGCCACCAGCGCGGGCGCGGACGCCAGAGATTCCAGGACCGAGAGGAGGCCGAAGACTTCGGCGCTCTGGGTGGCCAATGCCGCCGCTCCGGAGAAGGCGGCTCCGGCGAGGTCGGTGAGTTGCCACCAGGCGAAGGACACCAGGGAGCCGACCGTCACCGCCGGGTGGGAGAGCACGGCCCAGGCAGCGAGTCCCACCACCACCATGGGGGTGACCGCTGCCCCCGAGAGTGCCGCGACGGCCTGTCGCGTCTCGGGAACGAAGCGGCGTAGGCTGCTGCGGGCGGCCACCGCCAGGCGGCTCCACGCCGGAGCGGGCGCCATCACGGGAGCGGCTCGGAGACCCACCAGCACCCGGTCGGCGAAGTCCGCTCCCGGGTCCAGGCGGTCGAGGGTGTCCAGACGCGTGACCAGAGCTCCCCAGGACCGGAGTTCGGTTGCGCACTGCCGGCAGGTGGCGACGTGGGCTTCCACCCTCCCCACCGCAGACGCCGGAAGGGCGCCGTCGTGGAAGTCCTGGAGCAATCCCGGCGGAACGTGCTCCGGAACCTTCGACCCCAAGAGCGCGTCGAGGGTCTCCCGGATCCGAGCCGCGAGGGGTACCCGCGGGCGTACCTCCACCCCGGCCAGTACCCGATCGGCGAACCCGTCCGTCGGCTGGAAAGCGCTCAGCCCATCCAGCCGTCGCATGAGGCCGAGCCACGCGTCCGCCTCCGCGGTGCACGAGGCGCATCGGGCGAGGTGTGCCTCGATGCGCTCCACACGGCGAGCCGCCAACGAGCCCTCGAGGAAATCCTGGAGAACCTCACCGGGGACATGACTCTTTTCGTGTGCGGAGAACGCGGCTGCCAGGCCTTCCCGGAGCCGGGCACCCAGGGGCTGGGCCTCCGGGATCCGTACGTCGGCCATGACCCGCTGGACGAAGCCCTCGTGGGGGCGATGAGCCGACAGCCCCGAGAGGTCGGAGAACACCGCGCGCCACGCCTCCAGCTCGCCCGCGCAGCGCGGGCAGGCCGCAAGATGCTCCTCGACCCTCGAGCGTGCCTTGCGGGGCAGCTCTCCGTCGAGGAACGCCTGCAGCTGCTCGGCGCTCACATGGTCGTGGATGGCGTCGTTCACGGGGTTCCTCTCAGGTGCTCCACTTCGTGTCGAATGGCGTTGTCGATCCTCACTGCCGCACTACGCACGGCGGAGGCCGAAGGTTTCACGAAAACCCACCCTCCCGGCACGGTCGGTGAGAGGCGGAGAAGGCCGCGTGGCTCCGGGGCGTTCGACGGTTGCACCATCGTTCACGTGGCCAGGTGAGCCAGGGATTTTCTCAGCTCGCCGCGGGCACGGTGCAGGTACGTCTTCACCGTACCCAGAGGAAGCTCGAGAATGTCGGCGATCTCGTCGTAGGCGTGACCCTCGACGTGTCTCAAGATGATGACGGCCCGGTACTCCTCGCGCAGGCCGCCGATGGCCCGCTCGATCTGGCTCCCCAGTTCCTTGTGCTCGACGTACTCGTGCGGATTCTCGACATCGGATTCCAGCACCACGCGACTCTGACTGATCTCGTCCTGCGTGGTCGCGTGGGGCGACCCGTCGATGGAGACGGTGTCCAGCTTCCGCTTCCGCAGGTAATCGATGGTGTGGTTGTTGGCGATCTTGAAGATCCAGTTGCTGAACTTGTAACTGGTCTTGTAGCTGCCGATGGCGTTGAAGGCGCGAATGAAGGCTTCTTGTGCCAGGTCCTCCGCCAGGGTCCGGTCGCGGACCATCCGGTAGATCAACGAGAAGACGGGCCGCTCGTAGCGAGCCAGGAGCTCACGGAAGGCGGGCTCCTCGCCTCGGGCGGCGCACGTGGCCAGTTCCCGGTCGTCGAGCGTCTTGTAGTCCGGAGCGGCCAGGGTACTCTCGTCCTGCCTCGGGTTCG
>CALJKZ010000623.1 GCA_937983085.1 uncultured Gemmatimonadales bacterium | reverse complement strand
TCCATGACGGCGGAAGCCGCGACTCCGGTGATCGCGGCACCCATCCGGCTCCGAAAGGTCGCCGGGTCGAAGGACGTCACCGTATCGACGGGCGAGCGCGCCTCACGGAGGCCGGCGCGCAGACCTGCGACCCCTACGCCGGCGGCCGTGACGGGACCGAGCCCCGTGACGACCACCCTTCGATTTCTGACCATGCCGCTCCTTTGACACCGGCTTTCGCCTTCGTCAGGATCAACGCCCTCCACTCTCCGACCGGAGCGCTCCTTCAATATGGCCGACCGTCGCCAGGAAGCTCTCGACTATCACTCCGAAGGCCGACCGGGCAAGATCGAGGTCGTCCCGACGAAAGCCGTCGCCACGGCCCGCGACCTCACCCTCGCGTACTCTCCGGGCGTGGCCGAGCCGTGCCGCGCCATCCACGAGAATCCCCAGGACGTCTTCAAGTACACCGCCCGGGGCAATCTCGTCGCCGTCGTGTCCAACGGTACCGCGGTTCTGGGACTGGGCAACATCGGACCGATGGCGTCGAAGCCGGTCATGGAAGGGAAGGGCGTCCTCTTCAAACGGTTCGCTGGCATCGACGTCTTCGACCTCGAGGTGGCCTCGGAAGAGGCTGACGACGTCATCCGATTCTGCGAGCTGCTGGAGCCGACGGTCGGCGGAATCAATCTGGAAGACATCAGCGCGCCGGAGTGCTTCGTCATCGAACGCACCCTCAAGGAGCGTCTCGACATCCCCGTCTTCCATGACGATCAGCACGGAACGGCCATCATCGCGGGCGCCGCGCTCATCAACGCGCTGGAGATCATCGGGAAGGAGATCGAGAAGGTGCAGGTGGTCTTCAGCGGGGCGGGAGCGTCCGCCCTCTCGACGGCCGAGCACTTCCGCCGACTGGGCGTGCCTGCCGACAACATCCTCATCTGCGACTCGAAGGGCGTCATCTACGAGGGTCGCGAAGAGGGGATGAACGAGTACAAGGAGCCCTTCGCGGTGAAGACCGCGAAGCGCACCCTGGCCGACGCCTTCATGGGCGCCGACGTCTTCATAGGGCTGTCCGTCAAAGGCCTCGTGAGCAAGGAGATGGTGGCGTCGATGAACGACGACCCCATCATCTTCGCGCTGGCCAATCCGGACCCGGAGATTCTCCCCGAGGAGGTGGGCGAGGTCCGCGAGGACGCCATCATGGCCACGGGCCGGTCCGACTACCCGAATCAGGTCAACAACGTCTTGGGCTTCCCCTTCATCTTCCGCGGGGCGCTGGATGTGCGTGCTCGGGGGATCAACGAAGAGATGATGCTCGCCGCGACCCATTCACTGGCCGAACTGGCCCGGGAGGAGGTGCCCGACACCGTGCGCGGCGCCTACGAAGGATCGGAGATTTCCTTCGGTCGCGATTATCTCATTCCCAAACCTTTCGACCACCGGGTTCTCTTCCACGTGTCGCCGGCCGTGGCGGAAGCCGCCATGAAGTCGGGGATGGCGCGGGAGGACATCGACCTCGACGAGTATCGCGACCGGCTCCGCGCGAGTCTCGGACCCGGTCGGGAGGTCATGCGGTGGATGACCACGCGGGCCCGTCGGCGGCGAGCTCGGGTCATTTTGCCCGAGGGGCACAACGACACCATCATCCGCGCCGCGTCGCAAATGGTGGAAGAGGGCATCTGTCAGCCGGTGCTTCTGGGCCGTCCTCCGCGCATCGCGGAGAAGGCCGAGATGCTCGGGGTGGAGATCGACGGCGTCGAGATCATCTACGCAGCCGAGCGGGAAAAGGAGCGGGAGGAGTACGCTCAACGCCTGTTCAAGAAGCGAGGTCGCAAGGGGCTGACCCTCGCCGAGGCTGAGTGGAACCTCTTCAAGCCCATCTACTTCGCGGCGAGTCTCCTGGAGGACGGAGAGGTCGATGCGCTGGTGGCGGGGATCGAGGCCAACTACGCCGAGGCGCTTCGCCCTTGCCTCCAGGTCATCGGACCTGTGAAGGGCGGCACCGACCGGGTGGCGGGCCTGTACATGCTCGCCTTCCCCAACCGCGAGCTCATCTTCTTCGCCGATACTACGGTGAACATCGAGCCCGACGCCCGTGCTTTGGCCGACATCGCGGTCCAGAGCGCGCGCTTCGTGCGGGAACTCGGGATCACACCACGCATCGCCATGGTGACGTTCTCGAACTTCGGATCGGTGCCCCACGACGAGGCTCGCCGAGCGGCTGCGGCCGTGGACATGGTCCGTCAGATCGACCCCGATCTCGAGATCGACGGCGAGATGCAGGCCGACGTGGCCGTGGACGCGGTGAAGCTGAAGACGGTATACCCGTTCTCCCACCTCACCGCGCCGGCGAACGTGCTGGTCTTCTCCCGCTTGTCTGCCGCCAATACGTCGTACAAGCTCCTCGACCAACTCGGAGGAGCCGACGTCATCGGACCGGTACTCCTGGGGATGCAGAAGCCCGTACACATCCTCCAGCGGGGCTCCTCCACCATGGACGTCATGAACTTGGCGACCGTGGCTTCGGTGGACTGGCAGGCCCGAAGCGGCCAAGTTTAGGATCTGTCCCGCTCGCGCTTGCGGCGGGCAGTTTCGTTTCGACCCGTCGCATTCGTCATCCCGTCAGCCGTCCAGATATCCGATGGTAGCCACCGCACCCGACACGCAGAGCCTTGCCGGTCACGGTCTCGAGCCTCAGGGCACCGTGCACTGGAACCTCTCCCCCGCCCGACTCTACGAGGAGTCCCTCAAGCGCGACGACGGACGGATCGTCCACATGGGCGCCATCTCCGCTGTCACGGCGCCCCACACCGGACGGTCGCCCAACGACCGTTTCGTCGTGCGCGACGAGGCCACCGAGGACGTGGTCGACTGGGGCAAGGTGAACGTCCCCATCTCCACCGAGCACTACGAGACCCTGCGGGCCGACGTTGTGGACTTCCTGAACGCGAAGGATCTCTTCGTGCGGGATGCCCGTGCGGGCGAGGACCCGAAGTACGGCATCAATGTCAGGGTCATCAGCGTGGCACTCGCTCTTCGCCTACAACATGTTCCTCCGCCTCGACGCGTCGCAGCGCTCCGGCTTCGCGCCGGACTTCACCGTGCTCCACGCGCCTCACCTGAAGGCCGATCCCGAGCGTCACGGCTGCCGCTCGGACGTGGCCATCATGGTGAACTTCTCACGGCGGGAGGTCCTGGTGACGGGCACCCGGTACGCCGGTGAGATCAAGAAGTCCATCTTCTCGGTCCTGAACCACATGCTGCCGCAGGCGGGGGTGCTCCCCATGCACTGTTCGGCAAACGTCGGCGCCGACGGTGACGTGGCCCTCTTCTTCGGACTCTCCGGAACGGGGAAGACCACGCTCTCGGCCGACGCCTCGCGTGGGCTCATCGGCGACGACGAGCACGGGTGGAGCGACGTGGGCGTCTTCAACTTCGAGGGTGGCTGCTACGCCAAGACCATCAAGCTCTCACGAGAGGGCGAGCCGGAGATCTACCACGCGACCCAGATGTTCGGAACGATCCTCGAGAACGTGATCCTCGACGAGGACACGCGGGAGATCGACTTCGACGACGGCTCCATCACGGCGAACACGCGCGCGTCGTACCCCATCCACTACATCCCGAACGCCGTACTGCCGAGTCGCGGCGGCCACCCGAGCAACGTCGTCTTCCTCACCGCGGATGCTTTCGGTGTACTGCCTCCCATCGCGCGCCTGACGCCGGAAGAGGCCATGTACCACTTCCTGTCGGGTTACACGGCGAAGGTCGCGGGGACGGAGCGGGGAGTCACCGAGCCCAAGGCCACGTTCAGCGCCTGCTTCGGCGCGCCCTTCCTGCCACGCCATCCGGGGGTCTACGCCGAGATGCTCGGCGAGCGCCTCCGGGAGCACGACGCCACGGTGTGGCTCGTCAACACAGGATGGAGTGGGGGACCGTACGGAGTGGGAAGCCGGATGAAGCTCGGACACACTCGCGCCATGGTGAACGCCGCCCTGGCCGGCGATCTGGATACCGGCGAGTTCGTCGACGATCCGGTCTTCGGAATTGCGGTGCCCACCGCGGTGCCGGGCGTACCGTCCGAGGTCCTGACCCCGCGGGCCACCTGGGCCGATGCGTCGGCCTACGATGCCGCGGCGGAGAAGCTGGCGGGCATGTTCAAGGAGAACTTCGAGCAGTTCGAGGAACAGGTCTCCGACGAGGTCAAGGCGGCCGGTCCGCGCTGAGCCGAAAGGCATGAGGCGGGAATCACCGGGGGTCGACGCGTCCGACGCGTCGGCCCCTTCGCTTTGGGAGCTGGCCAGGGTGTACCTCGGCAGCGCCCTGCTCGGCTTCTGCGGGCCCAGCGCCCACCTCGCCCTCATGCTGGACGAGGTCGTAGAGCGGAGGCAGTGGCTGACCAAGGAGCGATTCGTCGAGCTCATGGCGGTGACGAACCTCCTGCCGGGGCCCAACTCCAGCGAGGTCGCCATCCACGTCGGGTACACACAGCGTGGGTGGGCCGGCGCCCTCACTACCGGGCTCGCCTTCCTTCTGCCGACCTTCTCCATGGTGACCGGGCTCTCGGCCCTCTACTTCCGCTTCGGGACGCTGCCGGAGGTGGAGTCCGTCTTCTGGGGGCTCCAGCCGGTCATCGTCGCCATCGTGGTGTCGGCGGGCATCAAGATCGGGCGCGCCGCCATCGACACGAGGGGGCAGCTGGTCCTCGCCGCCGTCGGGGCCGCAGTGAGTCTGGTGTCGGGGCCGGCCATCATCGTGGCCATGGTCGTGGCCGGGGCCGTCTTCGCGCTGGTTGAACGGAGCCACGGGGGTGGCGGCCCCGGAAGCGGTGGGCCGGGAGACGACGGTGCCGGCGCCTCGGGGGCTTTCTTCGGCATCGCGCTGCAGGCCGCCGGCGCCGGGAGTGCCGCCGGTGCGACCGCGGCAGCCTCTCTGCCTGCCGTGATCGTCACGGTCTTCTTGACCCATCTCTGGATCGGCGCGGTCCTCTTCGGTGGTGGCTACGTCCTGGTGGCGCTCCTGGAGCCGTACGCCGTGGACCAGTACGGGTGGCTCACCTCGGCCCAGTTCCTGGACGGCGTGGCTCTCACCCAGGCCGTCCCCGGGCCCATCTCGACGCTGTCCGCCTTCGTCGGCTACGCCGCGGCGGGTGTACCGGGAGCCATCCTGGGGACCGTGGGCATCTACCTGCCCGCGTTCGCGGCCGTCCTGCTCACCGCACCGAGGCTGGAGAGGCTCCGGGACGTTCCGGTAGTGAAGGCGTCGCTCCGTGGCGTCGTCCCGGTGGCGGCGGGGGCGGTCCTCGGCGTGGGGGCGTCGCTGGTGGCGGCGGGAGTGCGCGACCCGGTGGCCGCGCTCCTGGCGGTGGTGGCCCTCGTGGCTGCCGTGTGGAAGAAGGTCCCGTCCTTGTGGCTCATGGCCGTCGGGTTGGCCTTCGGCGTGGGCCGTGCCCTCCTCGGCGGGCCCGTCCGCCGTGTCTGGGTGCCTGCCTGCCCTGCTCGAGGGTCCGCCCTCGACGTCTCAGTCGACAGTCAGGCGTTCCCGCCTACGCCAGTAGGCGATGCCGAGGAAGGCGGCGATGGTCAGCATCGACGCCGAACTGGCACCGCGTGGCACCCCCGGACCGGGTGCGTCGATTCCCTGGAGTCGCTCGACCCGTCGAAGCATCCAGTCTCCCGGCGCGACCCCGAAGGCACCGACGAAGGCCTCGTCGAAATCTTCGGGAGAGGTCCAGAAGGCCCGGAACGCGTCCGGGCCGAACTCGGCCTCCAGATCCGACAGGAGGTACCGCTGACCCTGCACCCAGGTACGCCGGCCAAAGGCCGACCCGACTCCGGTGGCCGGGGACTGACGTACGACCTGCACCTGGAGGGGCGTGATGAGTGAGCTCTTTGCCGGATCCTGCAGCAACGCGCCGCACTCCGACGCGTGACCCGCGAGGCACCGATCGAGAGCGGCCGCAATGTCGCTTCGGGAGAGGAAGTCGATGCCGAGGGGACCTCGTCGGATGGGCCAGTAGTCGGTGACGTCCACCTGCTGGATGTCCAAGGGCGGTTCGAAGGCGAATTCGATGGCCCCACCCTCCAGCCAGCTCTGGATGCCCTCCCCGGCGAATCCGTACGCCAGATAGAACCGGCACGGACCCAAATCGTCCTCGTACGGGGGTGCCCAGGTATCCGTTCCCACCACGCGCCGGCTGAGCACCTCGGTCCAGCGCTCTCCGTCGTTGACCCTGACCTGCAGGCAGTAGTCGACGCCGTCCCGCGTTCCGACGTACGTCTCCGTACGGGAGCGCACGGAGACCGCTCCATCCTCCCGCCGGTGATCGTGTGTCTGGATCACGTACCCGAACACCATGTCACCGGCGGACCGGGCGTTCGCCTGACCCTGGATCCGCTCCGCGAGTCTCGAGCGCTGGTACTCCACGGCCTGGCCCTCGTCGGGAACGAGGACCGCGACTCCATCCTCGGCCTCGGCGACGACGCGAGCCGAGAGGGAGTCGGACCAGTGCATCCGGAAGAGGACCCCCATGGTGAGGCGGACCTCCCCCTCCAGTTGCCGGAACCGGATCTCTTCGGCGGTGGTGACGTGGCCGTCGCGCATGCCCACCGGCTCCGGAGGGAGCCGCCACGCCGCGACGAGGGCGAACCCCACGGCGAGAACCGCCAACCATTGCTTCATCCCAGACGCCATCGTGTGCTCCTCATGGCAAGGGCTGCGAAGAGCAGCGTCCACAGAAAGGCTCGACCCGAGCTGGGCACGAGGGGTTCGAAGGCTTCCGGGCGATGGGCCAGCAATTCCGCCCGCCACCCCTCGAGAAGCACGTCCAGCGGCTGTGCCGATGCGTACTCCAATGCCTCGGCCGGTGTCATGTCCGGATACTCGACGAGTCGGCCCCACGCCCCCTCGCCACCCACGTCGAGAGCGTGGGCGACGACGGTCTCGCGAATGTCCGTGGCGAGGGGCGTCCAGTCGTATCCCACCGTGAGCAGGTACTCGTCGCAGGCTTCCGTCTCGTGCTGCGCGACGCACCGCCCTCGGAGGTCCATTGCCTGACGACCGAACCACCCCCGTTGCGCCACCAGGGCCCGACGCTCCTGGGGCGTGTACCACTCCCGCAGGATCTCCGCGCCCACGTCGGGTCCGTCGATGCGGTCGAAGCCGGTTTGCAGCGCCATGGCGCTTCCGCAGGCCGAGGCGTCCGCCGCGAGACACGCCCGGGTGACGATGGCGTACGTGGTCGCCACCTGACGATAGGCCTCCCTCCACGACATCGGGTCGAGCGCATTGCCACGAAGCCATGCTCCCACCTGGGAGCGGTTGTCCCGGAGGTCGTGGCTCATGGCTCCGGCAATGAGACGGCGGATGTCGGCTTTGACCCGTTCCCTGGGTACCCACGCGTCCCGATGCAGGACGTGACCGCCGCCCACGATGTGGATGGGGAGAGGCTCGTCGGTGACCCGCTGGAACGAGAGCACCGACCGCGAAAGGGCTGGGCTGTGACCCAGATGCGCGAAACTCTCCTCCCACACCTCGGTGAAGAGGCTGCGGGTATCTGCGCCCTGATCGATGGGTGTCAGGACCGTGAGGTCGTCGATCCTCACCGTGTCCACGCGGGTGGCCGCCGCCGCTGCCCGACGGCGCGCGTCCTCGATCTGGGCCGTTCGGGTCTCCAGGTCGTGCCTCGCCTCCTCCAGGAGTGGCGAGAGGCTGTCGAGCCGGGCCCGTAGGACCTCCGTGGTCTCCTGCGCCTCGACCTGCTCGGTCGCTCCCCACGCCAGCAGGGCGCAAAGGAGAACCGTCGTGCGCATGATGCGCCCTCCCTCGGTCCTACACATCGATCAGGGACCAGCTGCCGGTGAACACCTCGAAGGGGCCCGGCGCGTAGGCCAACCACTGGACGACGTTCTCCACCACGTGCACCCGGGCGAAGTACGCGACGTAGTAGCCGAGGACGTCGTTGGCGATGGATCCGAGTAAGAGGAAGGCGAAGATGGTACCCACCACGTACAGGGTGGTCTTCACGGTGCCGGCGGCCGCTGCGAAGAAGGCGGCGTAGGCGAGGAGGATGGCGAAGAGGAAGCGGATGGCGAGCTCGTTCGGGTAGGCGTTCAGCCCCTCGGGGAGGTTGATGGACGCCACGGCCACGTGCGATCCGATCCACATCCCCACGACGGGGACCAGCGCCAGCGTCGCCCCGGCGAACATCTTCTGAAGGGTGTACTCCCACCGGGAGATGGGCAGGCTCAGGGCGTAGACGTGCTTCAGCTGGTGGTCCCAGTTCCACGACGAGAGGGCGAGGGTGATGCCGACCCCGGCAGCCAACAGGGGGAAGAAGATGACCCAGGCCTGGAAGCCGGCGATGAACCGGTAGGCCTCCAGACCCGACCATGCCTCCATGCCCGGGTAGGACCCGAGCCCCTGGACGGCCATGAGCGGGAGCGCGAACGACCCGATGGTCATGGCCGCGAGAACGTGGCGGATCTGCTTCCAGTGGAGGAAGAGCAAGGACTGATACATGGTCAGCTCCCGTTGGTGTGTTGGGGCCGGGACGAGCGGAGCAGCTCGACGAAGCCTTCTTCCAGATCGAGATCGATGACGTCGCGGACCGTGGCGCCGACGCCGTCGAAGTAGTGGCGCATGGGCGGCTCCCAGTCGCGGACGATCCACGTCTCCATGGAGCCGACCCCGTTGTCCCGGCGTCGGCTGAGGAGGGTGAAGGGCGCCGCCTCGACGCCCTCGGGTGCGTCGGCGATGCGCAGCCGCTTGATGCCGTTCTTGAAGCGCTGCATGGGGAGCTCGGCCACCAGGCGACCCTGGTCCATGACGCCCACCCAGTCGCAGATGCGCTCCAGCTCGTGCACGAGGTGGCTCGAGATGAACACCGTGGCGCTCCGTTCGGACACGTAGTCGAGGACGGCGCTCAGGACGTCGCGTCGGACCACCGGATCGAGCCCGTCGGTGGGCTCGTCCAGGACCAGGAGATCCGGCCGCTGGGACAGCGCCAGGAGGAGGAGCAGCTTCCCGGTCTCACCCTTGGACAGCCTCGAGATCTTCCGGCTCGGATCGATGCCGAGCCGTTCGACGAGCTCCGAGGACCATCCCGGATCCCAGTTGTCGAAGAACGACGAGTGGACCTTGATCTGCTCGGCCACCGTCAGGGCGGGATAGACGTGGGGACGCTCGGGTACGTACCCGATGCGGGCGAGGATCCGCTTCATGTCCTTGGGCACCGAGTGCCCGAAGATGGAGATGGTTCCCCGGTCGGGCTTCAGCATCCCCATGAAGGTCCGGATGGTCGTGGTCTTCCCCGACCCGTTGGGTCCGAGGAAGCCGTAGATCGAACCCACGGGGACGTTCAGCGAGATGTCCTGCAGTTCGAAGGACTTCCCCGCTTTCCAGCTCACCCCATCGAGTTCGATGGCGCTATTCATGGATCTCGACTCCTATCTCAGCCTGGAATGCACGAGCGATCTCATCCGCCCCGAGGCCCAACCGCGCCGCATCGGTCAGGAGCTTGCGGACCAGCTCCTGAGCCCTGGTCGCCCGTTCCTCGTCCCTGAGGAACGGCGCGACTTCCTGAACGAACGTCCCCTGGCCGTGTCGCATCTCCACGAAGCCGTCGGCGGCGAGGTCCCGATACGCCTGGACGACGGTGGCGGGGTTCACCCGAAGCTCTCCGGCGAGCTTCCTCACCGAGGGAAGGGCCTCCCCCGCAGCCAGGTCGCCGGCGGCCACGGCCACCCGCACCCGGGCGGCGATCTGCTCGTAGAGCGGAGTCGGGCTCCGGGGGTCGATCTCCTCGAACATGGTCACGAATCCGTCCCCTCCTCGGTCGGTTCGAGGGTCGTGTCGGGCGCACAGATGACCATCCCCGGCGTCCACCCCGGCGGGGTGCCGAAGCCGTGGGCGAGACCGCCAATGCGGTCGATGCTGGCGTGGGAGAAGCCCCCCGCCCACCCGCGCGCGTCGGCGCGGACGAAGTCCACGACGACGGCTTCGGGCTGCTCGAACGCTTCGAGGGCTGCCAGGTCCGTGGTGTACGTCATGGCCGTCGAGTAGTGGATCTCCTGCGCGCTCGCCATCTGCTTGATGCTCGAACGGATCTCGGCCATGAGCTCGTCTTCGGTCATGGGTGTGTCGGGATCGGGTTCGGCACGCTGGTGGTGCGTGAGCCACGCGGGTGAAGGCACCGACTCCTCCGTCGCGGAGACGCCGTACACCCGCGCGAAGTGGACCCCGCTCTCACCGCTCCACACCCCGAGGACCTCGTCAGACGACGGGATGTGGGTGGGGCGGAATGCAGCAGGCGTGTGGATGACGGCGTCGGGGCCATCCGGCCCGACCCGCGTCCACGTGTGTCGGGCAGGATCCGTTGCCTTTTCGCGGATCCAGAGTCGGCCGTCCGAACCGGCGAGGACGTACCGGTAGCCCGGCCACTCGGCGGGGACGGCGTACGCCTCGAGAAGGGCTAGAGCCGCTTGTCGCTCGTGCGCCGTGAGTGCTCCGTCCACCCAGAAGCGACCGACGAGCCACGAATCCAGGGCGAAGACGCTGTCACCGGTGAGGTCGGGGCCGCTGAGGAGCCGTCCGAACTCGCCCTCCAGATCGAACACGGCCAGACGACCGGAGTGACGCTCGGCCGCCATGAGCGAGTCGTCCCCGAGGGGGTAGATCCGGGAGAGGCTTCGGAACTCGCCCGGGCCGTCGCCGCGGCTGCCCCAGCTGTGCACGAAGGCCCCGTCGCCCTGGAAGAGGGACACCCTCGTCGCCCCGCCGTCGGATACGGCCACCATGCCGTTGGGCAGACGGATCACGCTCTCGAGGGCGCCGAACACCAGCTCGTCGTCTCCTTCGATGACCCCGATCTCCAGTGCCGGATCACCCAGAGTGAGGACCGGAAGCGCCTCGGCCTGCCCGCCCCCCTCCGGGGGACCGCACCCGGCAAGGGCCAGGACACCGACGGTCAGACAGCTCATGGTCATGAGCCTTACGACCACCTGCCTCACCGACCGACCACCGTCATCGTTCCGCTCGGCGACCGTCGTCTTCACCGGTCATCCTCCCGCCGGAGCCAGAACAGGCCGCCCGCCAGCGAGAAGAGCACCGTGGCCACCAGAAGGAGAAGGGCGATGGGACCCAAGGCGGAGCCCGGCCCTCCCGTGAGACCGTCCAGGGCGCCCAGGAGGATCTCCCACCACAGGATCCCCGATGCCACGACCGCGGCCCCGAAGTTGGCCATGGCCCGGTCCCGGGCGCTGCCGTCGTGACGGAAAGGGACGGCGATGGCCGCGACGAGGGGCACGGCGACGAAGGGTGAGAGGTTCTCCCAGTCGGTGACGTGAACCAACAGGGCCCAGCTCGTCAGCGTCTGGGCCAGGATCTGGGACAGCGCGGCGCCCATCCATCCGCGGGTGGAGTTCACGTGGGTTCGGCCTCGTTCGTGTGTCGGTGTATTAGTCAACCAGCACACTAAAACACTCCAGGCAGGAAGTGCAAGACTTTTTTCTGCCTTGTCGGGGACAACGGCTTCCTCTATGGTGGCCGCGTGAACAGCGAATCTGCTTCTTCTGCGGGGGCTCCCGACTCGTCCGACGGGGATCGCCGGTCCATGGACGAGCTCCAGCAGGCCTTGGGCGACGACTTCGAGATCATGCGTCGCCTGGGCCGCGGCTCCATGGCCACCGTCTACCTGGCCAAGGAGCGATCGCTGGGTCGTCTGGTGGCGGTGAAGGTCCTCTTTCCCGACGACGAGGAGGCGAGGAAGCGCTTCGAGCGCGAGGCCAAGTCCGCGGCATCGCTGGTCCATCCCAACATCGTCCAGGTGTTCCGTTTCGGTCTTCTGCCCGACGACACGCCTTATCTGGTGATGCGGTTCGTGAAGGGCCGGACCATGGAGGAACGCCTCAAGGGGGAAGGGCGCCTGCCCGTCGACCAGGCCCGCAGGGTTCTGGCGGACGTGACCTCGGCACTGGCCGCGGCCCACGCCCGTGGGATCGTCCACCGGGACGTCCGGCCTGCCAACATCCTCTGGGATCCCGAGACGGAGTCTGCCCACCTCACCGACTTCGGGATCGCCGCCCTCCTGGAAACGTCGGGCACCGAGGCGACACGCATCACCAAGACCGGGCAGATGGTGGGCAACCCGCGTTACCTGAGCCCCGAGCAGCTCCTCGACCAGGACCTGAGCGAGCTGTCGGACATGTACTCGTTGGGGATCCTCGGGTACGAGTTGCTCACCGGAGAGGGGCCGTACGACGCCAAGACCAACACCCAGTGGATCACGGCGCACCTGTCCCAGGACCCCAAGGACCTGACCCGGATGCGGCCGGACATCCCAGCGGACGTGGCCGGCCTCCTCCGGCGTTGCCTGAACCGAGAGCCGAAGCATCGTCCCTCGGCGGCGGACGCCGCACGAATTCTGGCCGGAGACGTTGCCGCGGCGGGTCGGGTGGGCCCGGGCATCGAAGACCCTGTGACCATCGATGAGGTCCTCAAGCGCAATGTGCCGCGGATCGTGGGCATGGCGGGTGCGGCCGGCCTGGGACTCATCGGGTTCACGGCGACCTTGGTTGAAATGGATGTCCTCGCCCGCGACCCCTACTTCCTTTTGACACTCCCCTTGGCCGGGTGCGGGGTGATGGCGGCCACGGTCATCGGATGGTTCCACGGCGAGAAGGGGCCGCAGCGTTCGAGCGTCATCGAGTTGTTGTTGCTGAGCCTCATCGGAATCGCCTGGCTCATATCCAGCGCCTGGATCGTCTTCGCCTAGAAGCCCGTGGCACCATCCACGGACCTCGGGTTAGCTTCGTGCGCCCGACCGCGACGCTCCCAGTGCCGCCTCCTGCACCTGCCCGCTCTGACATGATGCCGATCCGACGCCCGACCCACGCCGCCACCCGCCTCTCTCCTCGGTTCCAGGCCGTGGGACTCCCGGTGCTGGCTCTCGTCTCCGCCACGCTCGCGACGAGCCTCGCCCCAGCCGCGGCGGCCGCTCAGGCGCCCGCCTACGTCCCCGACGAGGCCCCCGCCCGCTACCACCCGCTTCCGCCGCTCCGCGAGCAGGCGAAGGAACAGCAGGCCTGGCTGGAGGCCCGGCTCGAGCGGGTTCTTCCGGCGCTCATGGCCGAGTACGATGTCGACATGTGGATCCTCTCCATGCGGGAGTACGCCGAGGATCCGGTCTTCTGGTCCATCACGGCACCGACGACCTTCGCGGCCCGCCGTCGCTCCATCTACGTCTTCACCCGTCAGCCCGACGGCTCCCTCGAGCGGCTCGCCCTCGGCGGTACGAGCCAGGGCGGCGTCTTCCAGGCCTTCCGGTCGACGCGACCGGCTCCGACGCAGGCCACGGGAGAGCTCGTGGGCAACGAGCAATGGAATCTGCTCCGTGAGCTGGTCGAGGATCGGGATCCGGGCAACATCGTCCTCAACATCGATCCGGTCTGGGCCTTTTCCGATGGCCTCCATGCCGGCGAGGCCGAGGCGCTCCTGGAGGCGCTGGGTCCAGAGTACGGCGCCCGAGTCAAACGGGAGCCACTCCTGGCCATGAACTACATCTCCCTTCGCATTCCGGAGATGATGCCCCGGTACCGGAAGGTCATGGAGAGCGTCCACGCCATCATCTCCGAGGCCTTCTCCAACTCGGTCATCACGCCCGGCGAGACCACCACCGAGGACGTGGTGTGGTGGATGCGTCAGAAGCTGCGCGACCTGGGCTACACGACCTGGTTCCAGACGTCGGTAGACGTGCAGAGAGCAGGTGACGTTCCGTCGGACGGCCCGGTCGTCATCCAGGAGGGCGATCTCCTCTGGACGGACTACGGTCTCGTCGCCCAGAACCTCCACACCGACACCCAACACCTCGGCTACGTGCTCCGGGACGGAGAAACGGGACCGCCGGCGGGGCTCCTCCAATGCTTGGCCAACTCCAACCGCCTTCAGGACATCCTCCTGGAGAACATGGAGCCGGGTCTCACCGGCAACGAGATCCTCGCCGCTACGCTGGCTCAGATGCGTTCGGAGGGGATCAACGGAACCGTCTACACTCACCCCATCGGAGATCACGGTCACGGGGCCGGCCCCCTCATCGGTCGCTGGGACGCCCAGGAAGGCGTACCGGTACGGGGTGACGCGGCGCTCCTGCCCAACACGTGGCACTCCATCGAGCTCCAGGCGACGACGCCCATTCCCGAGTGGGGCGGCAAGCCTGCGCGATGCCGTCAGGAAGAGGAGGCGTACCTCGACGAGGACGGCGACCGCCACTGGGTGTTCCGGCGCCAGAGCCGCTTCCATCTGGTCTGGTAGGGAGCGTCTGCGGTCCTTGGTGATCCGCGCGTCGAGTGTCCCTGGACCTACCACGATGGACGTGAGCCCGTGAGCGACCCTACGTGAGCTCGCGTCCTCCCAAGCCGGGGCGGGCCAAGGGTCGCAGCTTCGACCGCTCCATCGTCGAGGGGCCCATCCGTGGGGCCGTGTGGAAGCTCGCGTGGCCCACCATGCTCCAGAACATCATCGGCGGCCTTCAGGGGCTCGTCGATCACGCCATGGTCGGGCACTACGTCGGCTATGTGGGCAACGCCGCCATCGGCGTCTCGTGGCAGATCTTCCTGGTCGTCGTGGTCTTCATCAGCTCCCTCTTCACCGGCATGGGCGTGCTGGTGGCCCGGTTCGCGGGGCGAGACGAGCCCGACAAGGTCAACCGGACCGTGTATCAGGCGTTCCTCACGTCCATCCTGCTGGTGGCGTTCATCCTGGCCCCCATCGGGTACGTGGCTTCGCCCTACCTCCTGGAGCTGGTGAACGCCACGCCGGACGTCCAGGCCGAGGCGCTGCCGTACATGAGGATCCTCTTCGTCTTCTCCTTCGGCATGTTGATGTTCTTCATGCTGGGGGGAGCGCTACGGTCCGCCGGTGACGCTCAGACGCCGCTGCGTCTCGGGATCACGCTCACCGTGCTCAACATCCTCCTGAACGTGGTGCTCATCGCGGGCCTCGGCCCCATCCCGGCGTTCGGAACCCAGGGTGCGGCCATGGGCACGGTGATCTCAGGTGGAATCATCAGCGTGTACGCCCTCTTCAAGCTCTTCGGCGGTCACTGGGTGGTGGCCTTCGAGAAGGGCATGGGCTGGCGGCCCGACTTCGAGATCATCAAGCAGATCTTCAAGTTCGGCCTGCCCACGGGGATCCAGGGCGTGGCCATGAACGTCGGCGGCGTGCTCCTGTTGGCCTTCATAGGATCGCTGGCGGCCAGCGCCCAGGCCCAGGCGGCGTACGTGGTGAGCTACACGCAGCTCTTCTCGTTCATCACGTGGACCTCGGTGGGGATCATGGGGGCCACGGCAGCGGTTGCCGGTCAGAATCTCGGAGCCGAGCAGCCGGATCGGACGGCGCGTTCGGTCCACGTGGCGGCGGGTTTCGGCCTGCTCCTGGCCGGCGCCATCGGGTCGACTTTCCTCCTAATCCCCACCCATCTCCTCGGGGTCTTCGGCATGGAGGATCCCGTCGTCACCGGCCTCAGCGTCGAACTCCTCCGCTATCTGGCCATCTCCGGCCTCTTCGTCACGGTGGCGCTCGCCTACACCGGGGGGCTACAGGGAACCGGTGACACGAAGAGCCCCATGTACATCTCCATGATCTCCCAGATCGTGGTGCCTCTGGGGATCTGTCTCGGCCATCAGACCTTCTCCACCCTCGACGCCCACGACATCTGGCTGGCCATCGTCCTCGGCCATCTCACCCGCGCGACCCTCAGCGTGATGGTCTTCCGCCGCGGGAAGTGGCGCGACATCGAGGTGGACATCTCGGAGCGACGTCCGGCCTGAGTCCTACTCTTCGCTCCAGTCGTCCATCCCGGGCACGGTGACGAAGCCGGCGCCCACGCGTCGGACGGAGACCGACCCGCCGTAGTCCAGGTGGGGGCATTCGGCGGCGAGGGCCGCCGCCTCCTCGTACGAGCCGGCCCGCACGGCGAACATGCCCACGACGAAGTCGGGGTCCGCCACGGCGTACTCCGGAGCATCGAGGACCTCCTCCTCCGACGCCAGCCGGAGGCCGGGCTCCCACTGGAGGTCGCCGGCGGCGACCAGTACGCCCCTCCGGGCCAGATCGGACGTCCAGCCCCAGTACTCCCGGGCGCGGCGGGTCCGCTCGTCCAACGTCACCGTCGCGGCGTCGGGCCACCGACCGTGGAGGACCACGACGTAGCTCGGCTCGGCGGCCTCGGGTGCCCCGGCGAACATCGCCGGCGTCGGTGATTGGCCCGGGTCGGTCGGTGTTCCTGCCACCGTGACGCCCGGCGATCCGGTGGTGTCCGTGCCGGAGGCTCCGCCATTCGACGTCACGGCCAACGTCGTCGGAATGGCGAGTGCGAGGGTGGCCGCGGCGACGAGGGGCAAGGACCACCAGGGGACTCCCCTCGCCGCCGGGACCTTCGGCTCGGCCTCGGCGGCCTCACCTCGCGCCCACGCCTCCATCGAAGCGGCCCCCCGTGCGGCGGCACGAAGTTCGGCGGCGAGATCGAGGGAGGCCTCGAGGGCGGCCAACACCTGCTCGCGCTCATCGTCGGTGACCTCCCCGTCCAGGAAGCGAAGGAGGAGTTCGTCGGAGGGACGGCTCATCGAAGGATCTCCAGATGTTTGGGCTCGAGGTCGGCGCCGAGCCGGCGGAGGGCTCGAAAAATCCGGGAGGCCACCGTTCCCGGCGCGGAGCCGGTGACGTGGGCGATCTCCGCATAGGAGAGCTGGGACATGTAGCGAAGCACCACCGCTCGCCGTTGATCCTCGGGGAGGCGATCCAGCGCTTCCTCAAGGGCGTGGCGTGCGCGCTCGGCGTCGACCCTCCCTGCGGGGTCGGGGGTCGCAGGATCAGGGGCCGAGCGGACCTCCGAGAGGGGTCGGAAGTCCCGCCGCGTCGCGCTCCGGAGATGGTCGTACGCCAGGTTCAGCGTCACACGGTGGAGCCACGTCCCTAGCTGTGCATCGCCGCGGAAGCCCGGCAAGGAGGCTTGGAGTCGGATCATGGCGTCCTGCGCGACATCCTCCGCGGCGTCCGCGTCACCGAGGATCCCCAGGGCGATCCGGCGAGCCATGGGCCGGTACTCGGTGGCCAGCGCCGCTAGAGCGTCGGCCTCTCCCAGCACGGCCCGGGCCACCAGATCGCCGGATGCGCTCAACGGGGGACCACCACGTCGTCGGGATCGACGAACTCGGTCATGACGATGACCATGGTCGAATGGGCATGCCCGATGACCGGACCTACGAAGGGGAACGCCGGGTTCTCCGGGTTGCCCCCGACGTCCTCGTTGGTGGCGTAGGGCATGTAGAGCATGAAGTGTGGCCTCCATCGACCCGCGGGACCGAGATGCTGCCCGCCCGACAGCATGTAGGCGTACGCGTTGCCTTCGGGCAATGGCAGCTCACCGTCCTCGAACGCCCGGGCGAGCTCGGCATCGATTTCCGACGGACCGAGGCCTCTCATCTGGAGTCGCCCCTCGGCGAGCTTCCCGGGAAGGACGGATCGGGTGGCATCGGGACTGAAGCAGTGGGGGGCTACGATGGTGGGGTCGGCGGCCGCGCGGATCACCATGCACGAGAAGCCGTTGGTGCCTTCGATGGCCCTCTCGAAGCCGTCGCGTCCGAGGACGTAGACGTCGGCGTCCTTCGACACCGTGAGCGGTCCGGCGCTCATGGCCAGGCGGATCTCGTCGGTCCTCGAGAGCTTCGTGTACTCCTGGGCGGACGCGGGTGCCGCCGCCGCGACGGCCATTGTCATCGCCGCCGTGAGGACGACGCTCGTCCGCTTCGTGGGTCCTTTCATCGTTCACCTCCCCTCGTCGTGGTGGGCGTTCGATGGTTGGACGCCGAGGGCATGGCGTTTCTTCCGGCTCGGCGGTCGACCGACCCTCGCCAGTGACAGCCGCCTCGCCCATAATGGGCTTCCGCATCATCGGACATCGCAACGAGGACCGAACTCCGCATGGCGAAGCAATACTGGCTCATGAAATCCGAGCCCGACGTCTACTCCATCGACGACCTGAAGAAGGACGGGTCCACCTGCTGGGAGGGCGTGAGGAACTACAAGGCCCGAAACAACATGCGGGCCATGAAGAAGGGCGACGAAGTGCTCTATTACCACTCCAACCAGAATCCGCCGGGCATCGTGGGGATCGCACGCGTCTCCAAGGAGGCGTATCCCGACCACTTCGCCTTCGACAAGAAGCACAAGTACTTCGATGAGAAGTCGGATCCCGACAATCCGCGGTGGTACATGGTGGACATCGAGTTCGTGAAGAAGCTTCCGGAGCTGGTGAGCCTTCACGACGTGAAGGACGAGAAGCGCCTCGAGGACATGGAGCTGGTCCGGTACATGCGGCTTTCCGTCCAATCGGTGAAGAAGGAGGAGTTCGAGCGGGTCAAGAAGATGGGCGGGCTGTGAGGAGGAGATTGACGCGGCGGGTCCTCAGGACGGCGTTGGCGCTCAGGACGACGTCGGTGCTTCGAACGACGCTGGTGCTTGGGGCGTTGGCGCTGGCTGGGTCCGGATTCGCAGCCGCGCTGCTATCGGCCCCCGTGGCCGCCCAGAAGGCGCCTGACGCCCGCGCCCTGGGCGTGCGCCTCACGGGGGATCCCGGTCCGCACAACGCGATCACCGACGTGGCGGGCGTGGAGGTGGGCCACTCCACCATCATCGAAGGAAGCGGCGCCCTCGTGGTGGGCCGGGGACCGGTACGCACCGGCGTGACCGCGATCCTGCCTCGAGGCCGCGAGGCGGGCGACTGGGTCTTCGCCGCGGGGTTCAGTCTCAACGGGAACGGGGAGATGACCGGGACGACGTGGATCGAGCACTCGGGCATTCTCGAGACACCCGTCCTCATCACGAACACGCACAGCGTCGGCGTCGTGCGCGACGCGGTCATCGCCTGGCAGAAGGAGCGCGATCCCACCTTCCTCTGGGCCCTTCCCGTCGTCGCCGAGACGTACGACGGCGGCCTCAACGACATCAACGGCTTTCACGTCCGGGCCGAGCACGCCTTCGAGGCCCTCGATGGCGCCCGGGGTGGCCCCGTCGAGCAGGGCGCCGTGGGGGGTGGGACGGGAATGCGGTGCCACGGCTTCAAGGGCGGGATCGGCAGCGCCTCCCGACAGGTGGGCGAGTACACCGTGGGCGTGCTGGTCCAGTGCAACCAGGGCGCCCGCCGGGACCTGCGCGTGGCCGGTGCCCCCGTGGGCGAGCTCATGCCGGAACCGTCGGCGTGCTACGCCGATCGGTCCGTGCCGGCGGAAGTGCGGTGGTCGGGCGTGCCGTGGTGCGAGGGCCCCGACGCCAACGACGGGCGCCTGGAGCCACTGCCCGAAGGCGCCGGGTCCATCATCATCGTTCTCGCCACCGACGCGCCTCTCCTCCCCACCCAGATCAAGCGACTGGTCACGCGTACCTCGCTGGGTCTGGCCCGCATCGGAGGGATGGGATACAACGGATCGGGAGACATCTTCATCGGCTTCACCACGGCCAACCGCAGGGCTGCGGCGGAGCGCGGTGAGCGGGTAGGGCTGGAGATGCTGCCCAACGACGAGATCAACGGATTCATCGCCGCTTCCGTGCACGCCACCGAGGAGGCGATCCTCAATGCCATGCTCGCTGCCGAGACCATGACCGGAATCAACGGATACACGGTCCCGGCGCTGCCCCATGACCGACTGCGGGACATCATGCGGCGCTACAATGGCGCGACTCAGGGCCGATGAAGCGAACGAGTCGCGGATCGAGGCCTTCGACCACAACGGATGGACCCAACACTGTCGAGGATGAAGTCGTGAAGAGCAGACATGCAGGACCGAAGAGGCGCGCATTCTGTGCCGTGGCCCTGGCGGGCTCGGCCATGATCGTGAGCGCGCCGACTGGAGCGGAAGGCCAGACTCTGGCCACCAACGATCCCGTCCTCGAACGGATCTGGGTGGAGGGGATGGAGCGATCTCAGATCGAGCCGCTGGCCCAGGTGCTCCTGGACGAGATCGGTCCGAGACTCACGGGATCGCCGCAGATGGAGCGTGCCCAGGAGTGGGCCATGGAGACCCTCGAGGGATGGGGCATCGAAGCTCGCCTCCACGAGTACGGGACGTGGGAGGGGTGGGACCGCGGACCCAGCCATATCGACCTCGTCTCGCCGCGGGTCCGCTCCCTGGAGGGACGGATCCTCGCGTGGAGCCCGGGCACCGGCGGCCGTCCTCTGGAAGGCGGCGTCACCTACCCCGAGAACATCCGGAGCCCCGCCGATTGGCAATCGTTCCTCGGCACCGTGGCCGGCAAGTGGGTGATGCTCTCCTTCCCGGAGCCCACCTGCCGCTCCGACGACCAGTGGGCCGAGTTCGCCGCCCCTGGTTCGGCGGAGGAGATGGACGCGCGGCGTCAGCAGGCCGAGCAGGCGTGGAACCGCAACCTGGCCTCGGCGGGATCGCAGGACGGTCGCCGCCGTGACCTCCATGCCCAGATCGAGGAAGCCGGCGCCGCCGGGATCATCACCTCCCAGTGGCCCGGATCCTTCGGTACGACCCGGGTCTTCAACGCCTACAACCGGGCGTCGCCCACCTTCGAGCTCGGGTGCGAGGACTACGGTCTGGTCTACCGCCTCGTGGCGAATGGACAGGAGCCGGTGCTTCGCCTCACCGCCGAATCGGAGAACCGTGGCGAGGTCCCGGTCTTCAACGTCATCGGTGAGATCCCCGGCACGGAGTGGCCCAACCAGTTCGTCGTGCTCTCCGCACACTACGACTCGTGGGAGGGGGGCTCGGGCGCCACGGACAACGCCTCGGGATCCATCCTCATGATGGAGACCATGCGCATCCTGAGGGCGGCCTATCCCAATCCCAAGCGCACCATCCTCATCGGCCTGTGGAACGGCGAAGAGCAGGGGCTCAACGGGTCGCGGGCCTTCACCGAGGACCACCCGGAGGTGGTGGACGGACTCCAGGCCCTTTGGAACCAGGACAACGGAACGGGCCGGATCGTGAGGCTGTCCGCTCAGGGCATCGTGGGAGCCACGCCCTCCATCGCGTCGTGGATGCAGAAGGTCCCGGCGGAGGTGTCGCAGTACGTCGAGCTACAGCTCCCGGGCATGCCCGGCGGCGGCGGTTCGGACTACGCGTCTTTCGTGTGCTACGGGGCGCCGGCGTTCAGCCTTGGCGCGCTCTCGTGGGACTACGGCTCCCACACCTGGCATACGCACCGCGACACCTTCGACAAGCTGGTCTTCGACGATCTCATGAACAACGCGGTGCTGACGGCGTCCCTGACCTACCTGGCCGCCGACGATCCCACCTTCACGGATCGGACACGGCGCGAGGTGATGACCCGTGGCGGCCGACCCGTGGAGTGGCCGGCGTGTCAGCCGGCGGTGCGTCGCTCCTCCGACTCCACGAGGATGCAGTAGATGAGCACCCAGGTCATGAACTACGTGGGCGGCGGATGGCGTCAGGCGTCCGCTCCCGACACCCTCCCCGTCACGAACCCGGCCCGAGGCGAGGAGATCGCCCGGGTACCGGTCTCCACCCGCGCCGATGTCGACGCGGCGGTCAAAGCGGCGTCCGAGGCCTACCCCATGTGGCGGGCCACGCCGGTGCCCGAGCGGGCCCGGGTGCTCTTCCGCTTGAAGGCCCTGCTGGAGGAGCACAAGGAAGAGCTCGCCGTGCAGCTCACCCGGGAGCACGGGAAGATCCTGGCCGAGACCCGTGGAGAGGTACAGCGGGGCATCGAGAACGTCGAGCACGCCTGTGGCGTGCCGACGCTCATGATGGGCGACACCGTCGAGGAGATCAGCCGGGGCATCGACTCCG
>CALJKZ010000622.1 GCA_937983085.1 uncultured Gemmatimonadales bacterium | reverse complement strand
GCCCGAGATCCTCTTCTTCTGGGTCGCCCGCATGATCATGATGGGCTACGAGTTCCACGGGGAAGCGCCCTTCACGGAGGTGTACCTCCACGGGACCGTGCGCGACATCAAGGGTCGGAAGATGTCCAAGTCCCTCGGCAACGGCATCGATCCGCTCGGCGTGGTGGACGAGTACGGCGCTGACGCCATGCGGTACACCATCATCAGCCAGTGCGCCATCGGGACGGACATCAGCCTCGACCACGAGGACGTCGAATCGTCCTTCGCCGCGGGGCGCAACTTCGCCAACAAGATTTGGAACGCCGGGCGGTTCGCCCTCATGAGTGTCGGGGACGCGCCGGTGAAGACCCTGGACGATGTGGCGGACGACCTCGCGCTGGAGGACCGGTGGATCCTGTCGCGGGTGGCTCGCGCCACGAGCCATGCCACGGATGGTCTCGAGCGCTTCCGCCTCCACGAGGTCGCCGAGGGGCTGTACCACCACTTCTGGGGCGAGATCTGCGACTGGTACCTGGAGCTGGTGAAGAGCCGCCTGGGCGACGATGCGGACCCCGCGAGCCGGGAGGCCGCGAGGGCCACTCTCGTCGTGGTCCTCGACGCGGCGTTGCGCCTCCTGCATCCCATCGTGCCCTTCGTAACGTCGGAGCTGTGGGCACGGCTCCCATGGCCCGAGGGCGAGGAGCGGTCCGACGACCTGATCATCGCCGAGTGGCCCGCCCCCGACGACTATCCCATCAACGCCGACGCCGAGCGTCGGATGGCCGAGGTCCAGAGCCTCGTGGTGGGCGTGAGAAAGCTCAGGAAGGAGTACGGTGTGGGTGAGGGGGCCAGGGTTGCCGTCCATGTCCACGGTGGACCCGACGGCTTCTCCGATACGCTCCGGGCTCAGGCCGGGGCCCTGGAGCAGCTGGCCCGCATCGGAGAACTCGCCGAAGGGGCGCCGACGGGCGTGGGGGCGAATGCCGTCCTGGAGAACGGTGCCGAGGTGTTCGTGCCTCTCGAGGGCGTCATCGACGTCGAGCGGGAACGCCAGCGGATGCGCGCCGAGGTGGAGCGCATCCAGGGGCTGGTGGACGGCGTCCAGAAACGCCTCGCCAACGAGAAGTTCGTGAACAACGCGCCCGACGAGATCGTTCAGAAGGAGCGCGACAAGGCAGCTCAGCTCGAGGAGCAGGTTTCGAAGCTCAGGGGCAAGCTCCAGGGACTGGAGGGCTGATCATCCGGGCGGCGGGCGGGAGGGCTCGACGCGAGGGTCGGGGGCGGACGCCCCGGCTCCCTGCGGCCCTCGCGGCGTCGGCCCTGGCGGTCGTCGCTTCGTGCGCCCAACAGGAGATCCCGCCCGGGGGTCCGGAGGACCGCCGGCCGCCCGTGGTGATCCGGACGGTCCCCGAGCCCCTCGGGGTCATGGAGGATCTCGACGGGGCGGTCACGTTCACCTTCGACGAGCGCATCAGCGAGCGCGTGGCCGGAGGGACGTTGGCCTCGGCCTTCGTGGTCTCGCCGCGGAGCGGAGAGCTGGAGGTGAGCAAGGGCAGCCGCTCTCTGGAGGTGCGCACCGAGGGCGGATTCCAACCCGGCCTGGTGTATCGGGTGACGTTGCAGGCCGCTGTGTCCGACCTCTTCGGCAACCAGATGGTCGACCCCTTCGAGCTCGTCTTCAGCACGGGGGGCGGCGAGCCCGTCCCCACGACCCTGGCGGGCGAGGTCTGGGATCGAATCACCGGGCGGGCGGTGTCCGACGCCGTGGTCCTGGCGGAGAGCGACGACGGGCTGATCCACCAGGCCCGCTCCGACCGACAGGGCATCTACGCGTTCCGGTACCTCCCGGAGGGCGACTTCCGCATCACCGCCTTCGAGGACCGGAATCGCGACGGAGAGGCCGACTCCACCGAAGTGCAGGGCGCCACGTCGGTGGCTTTGGCGACCGGGGATACCATCCTCGTGGACGTGGCCGTGCTCGAGCCGGATACGTCGGCGGTGTTGGTGACCGAGGCCGAGGTGCTGGATTCGGTGACGGTGGTGGTCACCTTCGACGACTACCTCATGCCCGATTCCGACCCGGCCGAGTGGCTGGTAGACGTCGCCGCTACCGATACGACGCCGGCCGCGGTAGGCGTGCAGGCCCCGGGCGTGGCCCGCGTCTTCCACGAGGCCGGGTACGTGGAGTACGTGCAGATGGTGGCGGACTCCTTCGCCCGGCTGGATTCCCTCGACGCCACCCGCGCCGCGCCGCCGCAAGGGCCACCGGATACCTCCGCGCTCGCCCCACCGTCGGACACGTCCGCGCGCGCCCCACCCCCGGACACCGTCGTGGTAGTCCAACCCCCTGATGCGGGCGCCGTGGACCCTCCGCCGGGCACCGTCGTGGTCGGTGCGCCGCCTACCGACGTCGCCGCGGGGCAGGTGGGGCGGGTCGTGAGGGTGCCACCCACCGAGTTGCGTCCCCTGCAGGGTGAACGCCCCGGACGTACCCGGGACGGCCGACGTGTGCTGCCCGCCCGGCGCGTGGTCGTCGTCCTCGCTGAGCCTCTGGCCTACGAGATCGTGCACTCGGTCAGCATCGACGGCGTGACGAACCTCGCGGGCTTGATGGAAGGCGGTGGGCAGGCGGAGTTCGTCCGCGAACGACCGCCGCCGCCCGAGCCGTCGGCGCTGGACACGGCAGCCGTGGCCGATACCGGCGCGGTGCCCGATACGGGCGCGGTGGTCGATACCGGCGCGGTGAGCGATATCGGTGCTGTGCCCGACACCGGTGCTGCGTTACCCCGCCGATGAGCGACCCGCGCAGTCGGATTCCTTCCATCGACGCCCTGCTGGCGGAGTCAGCGGCCGCCGCTCTCGTAGATCGGTACGGTCGGGAGCGTACCGTGGAGGCGCTCCGAGGAGCGGTGAGCCAGGTGCGTACGGATATCGCGAACGACGCGGTGGGAGCCCACGAGCGCACCGTCGAGCAGCCCGACCACTACCTCCGGCACGCCGCCGAGGCCCTGGCCGCGTCCGACGTGCCGAGTCTTCGCCGCGTCATCAACGCGACGGGAGTGGTGCTTCACACCAACCTCGGGCGGGCGCCCCTGGCCGACGTGGCGGTGGAGGCGATGAAGGCGGCCGCCGGCGAGTACTCGAACCTCGAGTTCGACCTCGACGCCGGGAAACGAGGGTCGCGCTACACCCACTGCGTGTCCCTGCTGACGGAGCTGACGGGCGCCGAGGACGCTCTGGTCGTCAACAACGCCGCCGGCGCCCTCGTCCTCGCCCTCAACACCGTGGCCGAAGGGGGGCAGGGCGTCGCCGTATCTCGTGGCGAGCTGGTGGAGATCGGCGGTGGCTTCCGGATTCCGGAGGTGCTGGAGCGGGCCGGAGCCCGACTGGTGGAGGTAGGCAGCACCAACCGGACGCGTGGCGCCGATTACGCCGCCGCCCTCTCCAGCGGGGCTAAGGCGGTCCTCAAGGTGCATCGCTCCAACTTCCGCATCACCGGATTCACCGAAGACGTGGGGATCGCCGAGCTGGCGACCCTGACCGGCCCTGCAGGCGTTCCACTGGTGCACGATCTCGGCTCGGGCCTCATGGTGGACGCCGCCCTTATGGGATTACCCCAGGAGCCACGCGCCACCGAGTCGCTGGCGGCCGGGGCGGACGTGGTGGTGGTCTCCGGGGACAAGCTTCTCGGCGGACCGCAGGCCGGAATCCTGGTCGGCAGCGCCGAGTGGATGGCTCGCATGCGGAAGAATCCGCTCTGCCGGGCGCTGCGGGTGGACAAAGTGGGGCTCGCCGGATTGGAGGCGACGCTCAGGCTGTACCGCGATCCCGGGCGGGCGATGAAGGAGATCCCGACGCTTCGCATGCTCTCCGAGGACGCCGAGACGCTACAGGGCCGGGCGACGGGTCTCGTCGAGAGGCTCGCCCGCGAGGCGCCGAAGGCCAAGGCCGCCCTGTCGGCCACGCACGGGGCCGTCGGCGGCGGCACGTTTCCGGGGGTGGAGCTGTCGTCGTGGGCCGCCGCGTTGACTCCTGAGAACGGTCCCGACGCGCTGGCTGCCCGGCTGCGGGACGGCGATCCCCCCGTGGTCGGGCGCATCGTGGACGACCGGTTCTTCCTCGATGTCCGGACGGTGCTCCCCGGTCAGGAAGACGTCCTCGTCCGGCGGGTGGCTGAGTGTACCGCATGAGACCGGCCGTCTTCCTGGACCGGGACGGGACCATCATCGCCGAGAAGTCGTACCTCGACGATCCCGCCGGCGTGGAGCTCGTCCCCGGTAGCGCCGACGGTATGCGACGCCTCCGCGAGGCAGGATTCGCCCTCGTCGTGGTCACGAATCAATCGGGCATCGCTCGAGGACTCTACTCCGAGGCCGACTACCATGCCGTGGCACGGCGCCTGGACGAGGTGCTCGCCGCTCTGGATGTGCTTCCGGACGGGACGTACTACTGCCCCCACCATCCCGACTTCGGTGAGCCGTGCGACTGCCGCAAGCCCGACACGGGGATGCACCGGCGGGCCGCGGAGGAGCTCGATCTCGATCTCGCTGCGTCGTACTACGTCGGCGACAAGCCCTCGGACGTAATCCCCGCGGTCACCCTCGGAGGCCAGGGGATCCTGGTGCGGACCGGGTACGGTGCCGAGCAGGATGCGTCCGTGCCCGAGGGTACGTGGGTGGTGGACGATCTGGACGCCGCGGCACGACGCATCCTGGAGTCCTCGCCGGCTCGTTGACCCTCCCGAGGGCCTCGGGTAGCTTTTTCCCAGGGATCGGAGGCTGGGAATGAGTTCATTCCGCGGCTCTCTGGTGGCAGGAGTTGCACGGACTCCGCGCTCGACCGAACACGGCTGCCCCGCACGTGTAGCACACTGTGGAACCGCTTCCTTCGAGAAGCGGTCAGACGTACAGACCCAAGGAGGATGTCGGCGTCATGGTCAGAATGACGAGCACGGCAACCCAAAAAGTTCAGGACTTCATCTCCGAGCACGGCGTCGAGACGCAAGCCGGGCTCCGCGTAGCCGTGCTACCCGGCGGCTGCTCGGGATTCCAGTACGGCCTCAACATCGAAGATGCCCCCGAGGCCGACGACGAGATTCTCGAGGTCGGGGGTGTGAAGGTCTTCATCGATCCGTTCAGCGCTCAGTACCTCGAGGGCGTCGAGATCGATTATGTGAGCTCGATGATGGGCCAGGGTTTCACGTTCAAGAACCCCAACGCTTCGGGCGGCTGCGGCTGCGGGAGTTCGTTCACGGTTTGACGCGCCCCATCGGCGCCCCGTCCGACTCCGGTACGTCCTGATCGCGTGGAGATCCTCACGTTCACCGGCCAGGGGTTCGGCGAGAACGCCTACCTGGCCGTCTGCGAGGAATCCCGGAGCTGTGTGGCCATCGATCCCGGGGCCGGCGCGGGTGCCCTGTGCAGAGCGGTGGACGCGGGTGGTCTGAACCTCGAGGCCATCTTCCTCACCCACGCGCACCTCGACCACATCGAGGGCGTGTCGACGGTGCGGGACCACCACCCCGACGTGCCCATCTGGCTGCACCCCGACGATCTCCTCCTCTACCGCGGGGCTCCGCGCCAGGCCGCCATGTTCGGCCTGTCCGCCGATCCGCAGCCCGAGCCCACCCACGAAATCGTGCCCGGTGTGGACTTGACCTTCGGCTCGTGCGCCTTCGAGGTCCGCTTCGCCCCCGGCCATGCCCCCGGGCACGTCGTCTTCGTGGCTCCGGACGAAGGCCTCGCCCTCGTGGGCGATGTGGTCTTCCAGGGATCCATCGGGCGCAGCGATCTGCCGGGCGGCGACCTGCAAACCCTCATGAAGTCCATCCGTCAGCAGGTCTTGACCCTCCCCGACGAGATAACCCTGTATCCCGGTCACGGCCCTGCCACCACGGTGGGTAGAGAGCGGGCGACCAACCCCTTTCTCATCCCACACTACGGGGGAGAGCTGGCGTGAGCCCGCGGGCTCCTTTCGCCGTGGCGGTCTTCGCTTCGGGGGGTGGGACGAACTTCCAGGCGCTCCTGGACCACCAGGCCGAGCAGGACCTCTGGCGTGTGGCGCTCCTGGTCATGAACCGGGAGGGCGGAGCCGCGGAGCGGGCGCGCAATGCCGGTGTGCCCGTGCGTGTGATCCCCACGAAGGACCGGAGCGACGACGACGTGGCGGCCGAGACCCTGGTCGCCCTCGACGAGCACGGAGTGGACATCGTGCTCCTGGCCGGGTACCTGCGGCGCATTCCGGCGAGGCTTGTGGATCGATACCGGGGCCGGATGCTCAACATCCACCCGGCGCTACTCCCGGACTTCGGCGGGCCGGGGATGTATGGCTCCAAGGTCCACCAGGCCGTGGTCGCGTCGCATGCGACGGTCTCGGGGGCCACCGTTCATTTCGTGGATCACGAATACGACGACGGGGCCGTGCTGGGGCAGTGGCAGGTGGAGGTACGTGCCGGCGATACTCCGGATGCCCTGGCGGCCCGGGTGCTCCGGGTGGAGCATCGGCTGTACCCTGCCGCCGTGGATCACCTCTGCAGAGCGCTTCTCGACCGGCGGACTCCGGAGAGGATGAATGACGTGAGAGTCGACGAGCCGCCCGACACCGTGCCCGCCCGGCCCGTGACCGCACCGGACGACCCGCAGGCCATGACGAACGCAAACAGCAACGAGGATCTCGGATGAAGCGCGCGCTACTCAGCGTGTCGGACAAGGCAGGCATCGTGGAGTTCGCGTCGGCCCTGGCCGACCGCGGATGGCAGCTCGTGTCCACCGGTGGGACGGCTCGAGCGCTGCGGGAAGCCGGCCTCGACGTGACGCCCGTCTCCGACGTGACCCAGCATCCCGAGATGATGGACGGTCGGGTAAAGACATTGCATCCCGCCATCCATGCCGGGCTTCTCGCCCGACGCGACCGGGCCGACGACATGGCCGCGTTGGACGAGCACGGCTACGGCCCCATCGATCTCGTGGCCGTGAACCTCTATCCCTTCCGCCAGACCGTGGCCCGCGACGACGTCACCATGGCCGAGGCCATGGAGAAGGTGGACATCGGCGGACCCACCATGATCCGGGCAGCGGCGAAGAGCCACGCCGATGTCTGGGTGGTCGTCGATCCGTCGGATTACGACGACGTCGTGGCCGCCCTGGACGGGGCCTCCGGCGATGCCGCGTCCGGGAGCGGCGAGTCCGGGGGCGCCGCGTCCGGGGACGAAGGGGCCCTCCGACGACGCCTGGCCGCGAAGGTCTTCCGGCACATCAGCAGCTACGACGCAGCGGTGGCCTCCTATCTCGAGTCCCAGCTCGGAGACGCCGCTTCGGTCCTCGGTGAACAGCTCGACGTATCCATGAGCCGCGTGCAGACCCTGCGCTACGGGGAAAACCCGGACCAGGAGGCCGCGTTCTACGGTCCCGCTCGTCCTGTGGGGATTTCGGCGCTGGAGAAGCACCACGGGAAGGATCTGTCGTACAACAACATCCTGGATCTCGACGGCGCGCTGCTGAGTCTCGCGCCCTTCGCCCGATCCCCGCGGCCGGCGGTGGCCATCATCAAGCACACCACGCCGTGTGGCCTCGGCGTCGGGGACACCTTGAGCGAGGCGTACCGGCGCGCGCTGGCCACCGATCCCCTCAGCGCCTTCGGCTCCGTCGTAGCCGTGAACCGGGTCGTGGACGGGGATGCCGCCGAGCACATGTCGAAGCTCTTCATCGAGTGCCTCGTGGCGCCCGGATTCGACGACGACGCGCTGGCCACACTGACACAGAAGAAGAACATCCGGATCCTGACCTTCCCGGAAGGGGACGCCCAGGAGTTCCTCGCCGCCCACGGCACCGTGCCCGCGCCGCGGGTCGTCCGCTCCGTGTACGGGGGGATGCTCGCGCAGACGCCTCCGGTGCCGCCCCTCTACGGGACCGTCGACGACAGCTGGTCCGTGGCCACCGATCGTCAGCCCACGGACGCCGAATGGGACGATCTGCGCTTTGCATGGGCCGCCATCTTCGGCGTGAAGTCCAACGCCATTCTCCTGGCGCGAGACGGTGGCGTGCTGGGCATCGGAGCCGGACAGATGAGTCGGGTCGACTCCTCGAAGATCGCGGTGCGGAAGGCCGCGGATGCCGGCTTGGACCTCACCGGATCGGTCCTCGCGTCGGACGCGTTCTTCCCCTTCCGGGACGGCGTCGACGCAGCCGCCGAGGCGGGTGTGCAGGCGGTGGTTCAGCCCGGTGGCTCCAAGCGCGACGATGAGGTCGTCCAGGCGGCCAACGAGCACGGGATCGCCATGGTCTTCACCGGCCGGAGGCTCTTCCGGCACTGAGGGACTTGCGGGGCGTCGCAGGCGGAGCGTCGTGATCGGCACCCCGTCGGGACGACCAAGCTGGCCGGCCGGCGTCGTTCCAGCTTGGAGTCCGTCGGTTTAGGTTGGACGAGGCCGGCGGACGAGCGGCTGTTGGAGGGGTGGCAGAGCGGTTCAATGCACCGGTCTTGAAAACCGGCGGGCGAAAGCCCTCGTGGGTTCGAATCCCACCCCCTCCGCTCCATTCAACCAGTAGGCGAAGAACCGGGCCCGGGTGGCTCGATCACCGCTACCCGTTCGGACCCACGCGAACTCGAAGAGATCGCATCGTGGGCTCGAGCCCGGCGGAGGAGGGCTCTGCGGTGCGTCTCCATGATGATCTCACCCTCACCCTGGTCCTGGATCGAAGGCGATCGTGACGCTGCATCGGGTGCTTGATTGGGAGTACGGGCCTGACGGCCTTCGTACCGTGAAGGGCCTCCTCGACAACGGTGCCCATGTCGATGGAAGGGAGGGTCCGCGGGACGAAACGCCCCTCCATGTCGCTACCCGTCGTCGCCGGTGCGAGGCGATGCGCGTGCTCCTGGACCACGGTGCGCAGGCGGACCTGAAGACGGCCGGAGGCAAGACCGCGTTCGCACACGCCGCGCGTCGAGGATTCGACGATGCCGTAGCGGTATTGACCCAGTACGGTGCGGACGAAGCCCTCGCTCCCGCGGATCACTTCGCAATCGCCGTGCTCCAGGGACGGATGACCGATGCGCGAGACCTACTTCGCTCGCATCCCACCGCGGTGAGGACCGGAAACCCCGAAGAGGACCGACTTCTCGCCGATGCCGCCGGGCGACATGCGGCCGAACCCGTAGGCTTTCTAATCGAGGAAGGTGCCGACCTCTATGCCGCCGGCCTCGACGGCGGGACACCGCTCCATCAGGCGGCATGGTTCGGCCAGCCCCAGAACGCCCGAATGCTCGTCGAGGCCGGAGCCGGTCTCGATGTCTTCGACCCCGTCCACGAAAGCTCCCCTCTCCATTGGGCCGTTCACGGAAGTCGCTACTCCGGCGGCGCGGCGGACCGCGTGGAAGCGTACGCAGAGATCGTCCGGCTCCTCCTCGATGCCGGCGCCAGCCTCGAGTACCCTGAGAGCGATCGGGACGGAGAGTACCTTCGCCGTCTACGCAGCGACGCACCCCCCTCGATTCGAGCACTGCTGCCGGCTTGACCGGTGGAGCAGGGGCGGGCCTTCTCGGCCCAGCCCCCGTGCACCCGAATCGAGGAGGCATCATGCGTCACCCCTTTCGCCGAACCCGAATGTCCACTCCCCGTCCCGTTGGACCATCGTAGCGCCCATGGGTCTCCACGATTCTGGGGGTCGTGAAGAGCAAGCGCGTCGAAACCGGGCCTGGCCTCGAACTCCGTACGGCCGCGCCGGGGAGAGCAGCCTGGGACCGGGAGGGGATGGAGCGCCGGCTCCAGGATCGCATATCCGCGCGACACCTCAGCCCTCGGACCCGTGCGACGTACGTCAGTTGGGTGCGGAGGCTCCTAGCCCATGTCGGCGGTCGAAACCCTGCCGGGCTCGGTCGGGCAGACCTCGAGTCGTTCATCGAGCATCTCGCCGTGGGCCTCGGTCTCAGTGGCGAATCGCAGAACCAGGCCGCATCCGCTCTCGTTTTCTTCTACCGCGAGGTCTACGGGCTCGACCTCGGTGGCAAGCGAGGACTCTCACGGGCCAAGCCCGCGACCGTACTTCCCCGATACGCCAGTCCCGAAGAGGTCGCGGCCGTCCTCGCATCGCTTCCCGAACCGCACCGCACTGCCGCCATGATCATGTACGGGTCCGGGACGCGCATCTCGGAGACGCTCGACCTGCGGATCAAGGACTGCAGCCTCGGGGTCGGCGAACTCACCGTTCGGGCGGGGAAGGGGAGGAAGGACCGCACCACCGTGTTGGCGCGCGCGGCCATGCCCGCCATCCGGCTCCAGATTGCTCACGTGGAGAAGCAGCACATCAGGGATCTCGAGTCTGGCGGCGGGTGGGCCCCACTGCCCGGCGCCCTTCATCGAAAGGATCCCCGGGCCGGGTGGGAGCTTGGGTGGCAGTTCCTTTTTCCGTCCTCCAAACCGTCGAAGGACCCGAAGACCGGGCATCTCGGCCGCAGGCCGTCGCACGTCACGACGGTGCAGAGGGCCATGAAGGCAGCCGTCCGGGCCTCCGGGGTCACGACACCCATCACATGCCACGTACTACGCCACTGTTTCGCGACGGAGATGCTCCGCGCTGGTTGTGACATCCGGATGCTCCAGCGCCTCATGGGCCACCGGGACCTGAAGACCACCAGCCGCTACCTCCACATCATCAACCGTCCCGGGCTCAACCTGGAGAGCCCACTGGATCGGCTGCCCGCGCCTACCTCCGACCACTCAGACCCAGACCCCGCCACACCCGAGAGTTAGGCAGCAAAGAATGGGGCGGCGTGGAGGGCGACCTTGCTCTTCACGCCGCTCCAATTCATCTGTGCAGCGTAGGTCGCTAGAGAATTAGAGTTAGAGCGCGGCATAGTGTGAGGTGTCGGACCGAGTGTACCGAGTTCAATTCCTGAGATTTCTGGTGCTGTCCGGCCTTGTCGCAACAGCGGCCTGCTCGTCACCCGAAGCGGCTCCGTCGACAGTCGTTTCGGACAGTGCCGACGTGACCCTGGTCACGAACTCCGACGGCACACTGCCCTCCGCACGGCTTGTCGAGCAGATCAGGATCGGTGCCATTGATGGTGATCCGGCCTACCTGTTCGATCGCGTCGTCTCAGTTAGCGTGGGACCCCGCGGTCACATCGTAGTAGTGAACGGAGGTTCGGCCACCGTTCGAGTCTTCGAGCCCGACGGCACCTTTTCGCATGAGTTCGGCGGCAGGGGTGGTGGACCGGGCGAGGCGATAATTTGTTCGAGGGAGATCTGGTCGGGGACACCGTCGTTCTCGTTGGAGGGGGCTCCGGCCCACCGAGGGCCCTCTTCTTCACCCTGGCTGGAGACTTCCTTCACTCCTGGCCGCAGTATTCCGAGGATCGGGGCCTTCTGACTCCCCTGGGAGCGGTCAACGGAGGGTGGTTGGGTGAATTGAGGCGCGTCGCTAGTCCGATGGACTGGGCTCAGGGCCAGGTTCTTACCGACTCGATGCGAGTGGTGGACTTCGCTCTCGCCGACGGCCGCGTTCAGGCCGAACTCTTCTCCCGGCCGGGGCGGCGATTCATCGCCGGCGGACCCGGTGAGTTCTCAGTGGGGCCACTCTTCGATCCGTTTCCTCGACTCGTCCAGCTCACCGACTCTACCCTTCTCTACAGCTCTGGACTCGATTATGAGCTCGATGTGCTGGCCGCGACCGGGCGTGTGATCCGGAGGATTCGTCGACAAATCGACGCTACACCCGTAACCGAGACGCTGGTGGATGAGTATGGACGCGCGGTTGAGCAGCACTACGATTCGCGACCTTCTCATCCTGGCCAGGATGAGGAAATGGTCCGAATGACGGACGGCCGAGCCCCTCTCGTATCGACGGTACCGATCGTTGGTCAGGTGCTTGGAGGGGTAGACGGCTCGTTTTGGGTGGAAAGATGGGATCTGGAGGGAGATCCAGTAGCACGGGAGCTCCAGATGGCCTTCGGGATCGAGGAAGATCCCCAGGAGGAGGTCTGGGAAGTCTTCGACTCCACCGGAAGAGCACTGGCTGAAGTGAGGCTCCCGATCAGGTTCGAGCCACACGTCGTGGCCTTGGGCTACGTCGTGGGTGTGTGGCGGGACGACCTCGACGTGGAGTATGTGGTCCGCTTCGGCGTTGAGCCGTGAACTGAGAAGGTTTCGCACCGCACCGTAACAGCCGCCGCGCTCTAACATGGAATTGCTGCTGTCCGCATAAACTGCTAGGTGCTATCTGGTAACGCCTGTGGTTTGCGAAGCGGGTAGCTGCGGCAGCAGAATTCCGGGACGTTAGAAGGCGTTCGGAATCAGGAGGTGGGATGCCAAGCAAGAGTGGCCGGCCGATGGCCAGTGAGGAGGTGCGGGTGGAGGTGACGCGTGTCCTCGATGAGCATGGTCGCGCAGCCGAGCGCCTCGATGTCCCCGCCGCAGCCGAGATGTTTGCCGAGGACGCCCGAATGATGCTTCCCGGTATGGCGACCATTGAAGGAAGGGAAAGAATTGCGGAACTCATGGCCGAGGCATGGCAGGCTGTGAAGCCAGTTCGCATACAGTTTTCCACCGAAGAGGTATACGGCCTCGGTGAGATGGCGGTGACAGTCGGCAGCTACCACTTCGTCCTCCACCCGGCGGATGCCGAGCCAACCGAAGACAAGGGGCGTTTCATGCTGTTGTGGGCACAGGACGAAGTCGGCGCATGGCGCGTCGTGCGAGACGTCACGAACAGCTCAATACCGTCCAGCTGAACGCCTTCTAACAAGGAATTGCTGCTGTCCGCGAAGGCCACGAGGCCACCTCATTTAACGCCCTTGGTTTGCGAAGCGTGCGGGTGCGTCAGCAGAATTCCAGAACGTTAGCTAGTCTCCTGGTAGGGCCAATGAGTCGGTTGTTCTTAGCGTTGCTCCTTGTCGTCTGGGGCTGCTTCCCCGGCGAAGACCCACTCGCCACAGGTGCACTCGTCCGTGACTCGGCCGGGGTCCGAATCGTCGAGAGCCTAACGCCAGATTGGGGCGGCGAGCGTACGCTGGAATCGAACCCAATCGTCCAGATCGGATCCCTAGCAGACGAGGGGCCGACGAACTTCGCCCTCATTGGCGACGCAAAGCTCGCAGGGCCAGGCCTGATCGCCGTGACTGATTCGCGGGCCGATGAGGTCCGATTCTTCAACATGGCGGGGGAGCCGCTGGGCACGTTTGGGGGACCAGGCGAGGGGCCAAACGAGTTCGGCGATGTCGGCAGGCTGTCCCGGTATCCGGGTGACTCGGTTGCGGCCTTCGATTTTGGACTGAGCCGTACTCTGATCGTGCCAACTGAAGGTGGCGACGCCAGGGCAGTGTCCGCGCTCGTCGACGGGGCGAGAGCCCCGCTGCTCGCTGCTCTCCAGGATGGATCCTTCGTGGCGTACCGTCGCATCCCCATCGATCCGTCGAGCGTTCAGGGCCCCGTCTGGGATACGACGAGCATCGTTCTAAGCGATCGGCTCGGGAGTGGCTGGCAAGAAGTCCAACGGCTCCCGGCCGGTCCGGCACCTGGCACGCCTCGAGAGATCCTCGCCGCTCACTCGCTGCTTGTTGGGCAACCCAGCGGTTTCTACTGGATGCGTACCGACGCGTACGAGATCCGCGACTATGACAGCCGGGGCCAACTACGTTCGCTATTGCGGAGACCGGTTACCCCAGCGCCGTTGTCGTCTGAGGATCACCGTGAGTATGCGGCGGCCACACTGGAGAGCCTGAGAGCCGAAGGACGAGAAGATGCAGCTCGCAGGCTTGAGCGCACTTTCCTCGAGTCGGAGTACGCGGCCACTCGTCCCCTTTTCTGGACTGGGTTCGTTGACGCCGACGGGAGGTTGTGGGTCTCGCACTGGCCATGGCCCGCGCGCTATACGTCACCGGATCGATGGACGGTCTTCGCACCCGACGGCCGTTGGCTCGGTGATGTTCAGGGCCGAGACGGCGTCATGATTCAAGATGCGGTGGGGGACACCGTACTGGTCCAATGGCGAGACGATTACGACGTACCGTATCTGCGGCTGTACTTGTTTGTCGGAGACTAGCTAACAAGGAATTGCTGCTGTCACGGAAGGATCGAGTAGGTACGCTTCGCTGGTGCACGGGCGGGCCGCGCAGCAGAATTCCAGAACGTTAGGCTGTGCCCCGAAGACCTCCTTCCGGGGTTCGTTTCAAGAGGGAGTTGGGTGAGGGCTGAGCACCGCCGTCGACCTCGGCTGGGGCTTCGCCGGTGCCCCGGTTCCCACCCTTCCAAGAGACGCGGAATCCGGCTCCGGCGCGGCGTGCATCGAGGGGCGGGCGAAGCCCTGGCCACCTGAGGGCGGCGCCGGGTCTGTCTCACGGAGCGAGGGGAGGGGACCTCAGACACGAGGTCGACGGCTTCCGGGGGCGGTCCTCCGGGTCCGACGCCGGGCACACCCTAACTAGGAATTGCTGCTGCGGCTGCTACCGTCGGGGGGAAGTCGGGAACCGGTTCGCCGGGTGAGCACCGGCTTGCGCCTCGTCGTGCGGGTGCGCCTCTTCGGGTGTGCGAGCGGGCA
>CALJKZ010000621.1 GCA_937983085.1 uncultured Gemmatimonadales bacterium | reverse complement strand
GCGGAGCCGCCGATCTAGTTGGGCGCCGACCGGCGGTCGTCGGTGGGGCGGTAGAGGACGAGGAACGGTCTGTCCGTAGGGTGGAAGCGCCGTAGATCGCCGTAGTAGACCGTCCCCTCTTGATCTGCCGTCCCTTCGATCCCCCTGTCGGCGTGGCAGACGAGTCGCGAGCCGTCGCCAAGTCGAGTCTCCAGGGGCTCCGGCTTCTGGGCCGTGGCTGCCAGGGGTGGGGTCACCAGGCACATGGCGCCGAACGCGTAGAGGGTGAGTCTCACCTTTCGCGCTCCTCGGTTTGGGTCCGGACGGGTGGGTCGGGGGCCTTGCCTACCAGGGACGGCGCAGGTTAGGGGCGTGGCTGTGGAGGCTGCAAGTGGACTCACCTGGGGGGGAAGACGAATCACGGTGTGCAAGAAAGTTGAACATGCACATCATCTGTGTGTATCGTGGTGGATGAGCACCCGCATCCACATCCCCATCGACGAGGCCGACAAGGCGAGATACCGCCGGCAAGCCGCACGCGAAGGGAAGTCCCTTGCCGCCTGGCTCCGGGAGGCGGCGGAGGATCGTCTTCGCGCCGCGACGGAAGAGCTAGACCTCCGCTCGGTGCCGGATCTCGCGGCCTTCTTCCAGGCCTGCGACGCGCGGGAGGAGGGCCCCGAGCCGGATTGGGCCGAGCACGAGCGGGTCATCCAGCGCTCGCGACGGGAGGGTTTGGAACCCACGTGATCTTCGTCGACACGAACGTCTTCATGTACGCCGTCGGTGGCTCGCACCCCCTCAAGGAAGTGGCTCGAAGGCACCTCCTGGAAGCGGCTGAAGCCAACCAGCACCTCGTGACCTCGGCGGAAGTCCTGAAAGAGCTTCTACACGCTTATCTCCCCGTCGGGCGGCACACGACGTTGGACGCCGCCCTGACCTTGGCGTCGGGCTCAGTCACCGAGGTCTGGCCGGTGGAGGCTGCCGACGTGCATCTGGCGCGGACGCTGGACACGGAGCACCCGGGGCTGAGCGCGCGCGATCTCCTCCACCTGGCCTGTTGTCTCCGCCGTGGAGTGTCGGAAGCCGTCACCTTCGATCGGGGTCTGGCGGCAGCTCTCGGCTAACGGAGCCATCCCCGTTCGGGAAGGCCTCGCGTCGTCCGAGCTGGTGGAGTCGCGGATGGGGCCGGTCGTTGGGCGTGCGCTCACTCCTCCCGCATGGCCACCAACGGATCGACGGACGCAGCCCTTCGAGCCGGCACCGCACACGCCGCCAGCCCGACGCCCACCATGAGCGCCGACACGAGGCCGAAGGTCAAGGGGTCGACGGAGGGTACTCCGAAGAGGAGCCCGTCGAGCAACCGCGCCACCAGGACCGACGCGACCAGGCCGACGGCGACGCCGGCGGCCAGCAGTCTGCCCCCGTCGGCGACGACCATCCCCAGGACCTCCCTTCTTGCTGCCCCGAGGCTCATGCGGATACCGATCTCAGTGGTGCGCCGGGTGACGAGGAAGGCGAGGACGCCGGCGATCCCCACCGCCGCGATGACGAGAGCCAGCAGCCCGAACGCGCCTACCAGGAGAGCGTTGAGGCGCTGTGACGCGATGGTCTCGTCGCGGATCTGTTGGAGCGGGGCCACGTCTTCCACGGGGCTGTTGGGGGCCATCTCCATGAAGATGCGCTGGGCGTCGGGCACCAGGGCTCCGGCGTTGTTTGCGCGAATCACGAAGCCGCCGGGGAAGTAGCCCATCTCGTTTTGGGCGAGGGGTTGATACAGCGCGGGCGGCGGGGCCTCCATGGGCCCGTCGTCACTGGTGTTGTTCACGACGCCGACGACGGTCATCCAACCGCCTTCCATCCCGATGAACTGGAGTACGTCGCCCGTCCAGGCCACTCCCTAGCCCAGGCGGGCGCCCTCTCCGAAGAGCCGACGTGCCAGGGCCTCGTTGACGACGGCCACCGGCGCTCCGTCGACTTCGTCCGTCGATTCGATGCCCCGACCCGAGACGATGCGCATGCCGGCGGCGTCGAAGTACTCAGGCGTGGCGGTGCGGTACTCGGCGAGGAAGGGCGGGGCGCCGGGCTCGGCGGGATAGCCCTCGGCTTTGATCTCGAGA
>CALJKZ010000620.1 GCA_937983085.1 uncultured Gemmatimonadales bacterium | reverse complement strand
ATACGTCGACCACCGAGATCTACACTCTTTCCCTACACGACGCTCTTCCGATCTCTGCAGGAGGTGACCGACGCGCGGCTGCGGCGCTGGGCGCAGCGGGCGATCTGCCCGGCGACGGGCAGGAGCGTGGCGGAGAGCTGGGAGGAGGAGAAGCGGCTGCTGCGGCCCTTGCCGCTCCTGCCCGAGCCGTTTGACGTCGCGGTCACACGGCCGGTGCGACGCGACTGCACGGTGGCGTTTGAGGGCCGCAGCTACACGGTGCCGTTTGCGCATGTGGGGCGCGAGGTGGAGGTCCGCGGCGGCGCGGGCACGGTGCAGGTCGTCGCCGGCGGCGTGGTCGTCGCGCAGTACCCGCGCGGAACGGACGAGCGTGTCCTGATCGACACACGCTGCTACGAGGGAGAGGCGACCGATCGGGTGCTGCCCCCGCTGCCGCTGGGCCGGATGGGCCGGCGGCTCGAGGAGATCCGGCAGATGCCGGTCGAGCAGCGCCCCTTGGACCTCTACGCCGCGCTGGCGGAGGTGGCGAGATGAGCGCCACGAAGAAGGGCCGCGTGGACCTGGACACGACCCGCGCGCAGCTCGAGCAGCTGGGGCTCAGCTACGCCTCGGAGTCGCTGTCGCCGCTCTTGCAGGTGGCGGTGAAGGAGAGCCTGCCGGCCCACGGCTTCCTCGACCGGCTGCTGGGTGCCGAGCTCAGCCAGCGCGAGGAGCGGCGGGTGAAGACGTCGCTGCGGCTCTCGGGGCTGCCGACGGGGCAGACCCTGGCCGACTTCGACTGGAACTTCCAGCCGGGCATCCAGAAGAGCCAGGTGGAGACCCTGGCGACGTGCGAGTGGATCCGGGAGCACTCCACGATGCTGATCCAGGGCCCGCCCGGCGTGGGCAAGACGCACCTCGCCGTCGGTCTCGGCGCCAAGGCGGTCGAGAACGGCTTCAGCGTGCTCTTCGTGCGGCTCGACGACCTGCTCCACCAGCTCAAGCGCGACGCGGACGTGCCCCCGCAGCGGCTGCGCCGCAAGAAGTACATGAACGTCGCGCTCCTGATCGTCGACGAGGTCGGCTTCCAGCCGATGGACCGCCACGAGGCGAGCCTCTTCTTCCGGCTGGTGAGCTACCGCTACGGACGCGGCTCGATGCTGATCACGACCAACAAGGCGGTGAAGGACTGGGCCGAGATCCTGGCGGGCGACGAGGTGATGACCGCGGCGCTGCTGGACCGGCTGCTGCACCGCTGCCACGTCATGAACATCAAGGGCCGCAGCTACCGGCTGCGGGACCTGGAGAGGCTGCTCAAGCAGTGAGTGTGGCCGTCGGGAAGCGGCTCCGGTCGGGCCTCCGGCCCTCCCTCCGCCGCTTCCCGACGGCCTCGAGGAATCGGAACGGAATCGATGGACGCGGGTGCGGGAAAGTAGGTGTACGCCAAGTGCGGGAATCAAGGTGTCCCTTGACAACGGGACTGTGACGACGATGGTTGCGGGCGGACTGGCTCGGTACCTCGCGGAGGAGTCAGGTCTCCCCGGTGCTGCGCAGGGTCCCCAGGACGCGCTTCGACACTGCCTCTGGAACTGCTTGACGGTGGCGGGGTCTATGATCGAAGGGGGCGAGACGCAGGCGGCTGCGAACGGCACTGCGGCGGCTCTGGACAGGCGCGAGACGCCGGGTGTGCCCTCCGATGATCAAGACCTACACAACAACAGGGTGGGACGTCGCTGCGGGCGGATCTGTGGGCGAAGAGGCGGGAACTACATCGACTGCTGCATCGACAAGTGCTGGGGCATGCTTGCCTCCGGCTTCACGCGCTCGAACCGGCTTCCTCCGCCGCCGCCAGGAGACGGACCGACGACGGGTGGGGGCGGGGTGCTAGGTCCCAGCACCCCCGGGGGCCCTGGCTCTCCGGTCCTCGGGCCGCCGCGGTATCCGGGCGCTGGAGCCGATCAGACGAGCGGTGGATCGAAGCCTGACTTTAGTTGGGTTGAAGAGCCGCTGCTTATCATGAGTGCGGCCTACTGGGCGATGCTGAATGCGATTCGGTGACGCGGCCGCGCCGTACGAAAGGGGCAGTAGTCTTTGGAGCGACGGATGCGCACCGGCCTGATCGCTGTCGCACTCGCTCTCACTGCGGCATCGGCGTTCATCGTCGAAAGGCAGCGAGATGCCCGGAGGAGCGAAGCGCGCGCTGCGAGTGGAGTTGGGCTCAGGCCGACTGAGTGGGAGCGACTGGCGGGCATCCTCGGCGAAATCGATCGCGCGCATTCAGGCATCGGAATCAAGTTCGATGGCGAAGACCGTTTCGAGAGCCTCATCGACTCTGTTCTGGCGAACGGGGTCTTGGGTGCGAAGGCTGTGCGTGTCGCGCTGTCCAGCCAGGACTCCGCGCGCGCCAACGCTGCGGCCGCGTGCTTGTACGCTGGCCTTCTCACCAGCCACCGGGCGGAATTCGATCCCGATCAGATTGCGCCGGGGTTGATTCGTGTCGTCACATCGGAGTCGTGGGCTGCGCCGGACGCGGCCGCGTGCTTGGCGGCCCTGGGGAAGGACGCGCTTCCCCCCCTTCTCGCGGCCGCGAACGACGGCTCCGACCTCTCGCGAGTTGCCGCATTCATGTCACCTGCACACGCCGATGCGATTCGATTCGCCCTCCGTTCAGATCTCGCTACTCAGCCGGGGGCGCAGTTGTTCCTCCTGGACTGCATGGCTTCGGTCGGCGTGACGAACTTCCCTGGTGTCGTCGAGAAACTCTCGCACAGCGAAAGTTCATCCGTGAGGCGCGCCGCAAGGTCCCTCGTCGATCGAAGCGAATGAATGACGATCGTGACGCAACGCTCCCGGGACGATGGCCGTGAGTCTCTCGTGGCGGACATCCTCGACGCGATCTCAGCTCGCGCCAGATGGCTGGGTCGGGTGGATACGCTCGCGTGGCATGTGTTCTCTCCGGAGTCACTACCGGCCGAAGCGCAACAGATGGGGGTTCAACCCGAGAGGCTTCTCGAGTCCGAACTGAACTCTCGACTCACGTTTGTGGCATTCGAACTCTCGCGGTAGCTGGCCGGTCATATCCGGCCCTTCGCTCGAGTCAGCGGCGAGAGCCCGCAGGACGGGCTGGGCGTGTACGTGCACACGGGCGATCTCGTGTACCTGATCCAGCTCCCCGGCGAGCGCGCGCCGGGGCCGTCGTTCGGGCGTAACCGTTCAGGGGGTCTCCCAGGCTCGGATTCGACTGCCATTCTGTCTGGAT
>CALJKZ010000619.1 GCA_937983085.1 uncultured Gemmatimonadales bacterium | reverse complement strand
GTCGTTGCCGGGGAGGCACATGGCCTCGAGGTCCTCGAGCGTCCCGCTGTAGGCGTTGACGTCGACGGAGTTGCCCTTCGCTCCGGGGAAGGCGTGGCCGTTGAGCTTGCGGTAGACATCCCCGTTGCCACCGCCGCTCCACTGCCAAAATACCCATCGCGTCCATGGCCGCATCGTCGGGACGCGGCCATTGGAGTAGTGGGGGACCCACAAAGGCAGGTCTTTGAGGAACGGATCGCCGTCCATCTCTCGAGCCCACACTTGGTCGCCCGTGTAGATGATCGTCCCGCGCCCGAGAGCATCTTGGACGGTGCGGATCCACTTGAGGATCCACGCCCTGTCCTCTTTGGCCGACTGGGGCGTCTTGCGCTCGAAGTCGGGAACGACCGGGAGGCACCTTCCGTCTTTGAGCGGCTCTCCGTCATGCAGCTGATTCTCGGCTTCGATGATCTTCTCGCACAAAAACGACGCCTCATCGTAGGCATCGTCTTCGGCGGATTTCCCAGCTGCGCGGGTGTCCGCGAAGTTGGCTGCGTAGACGCCCCGGATGATCCCGCGGTCGTGCATCGCCTTCCAGTTGCGGTCCCACTGCTTGTCGACATCGCCGTAGCCGACCGCGCAGCGACAAAAGGCAAACTTGGCGCCTGCGGAGATGGCTGCATCCCAGTCGTACTCGCCTTGAGCTTGGGATACGTCGCAGCCTTGGACGTCAAACTGCGAGGCTCGAGTGGGGTTGTTGGCGTCGCAGCCGAGGTAGGGGGTGAGTGTCTTGGTCATGGCCGAGATCGTAGCCTACCAAGCGGGCGATCACGGGTACTTCGAGGGGAGATTCTCGTGGCGCAACTCGCCTTGTCGATGACTGGTGGTCGGGCCATCGTCCCACTTGACGAGGTAGACGAACGAGCCGTCGGCATAGCTGACGTTTTGGACGCGTCCGCTGTGGATACCGTTGGCCTTCCCGACGCGTTGGCCAACTTCGAAGGCGGGTTTGGATTCGGCGGTCATTTGCATGGTCTTGGTCCTTTCGGTTCTTGTGGGGTTCCCTTGGCGAGGCACGAGGCGTGTACCTCGGTGTCTCCCGTCGGCGTCGGGATCGTGTAGTAAAGCTGGCCAGGCTTGATCCGCTCTTTGCAGTGGCCGCAGATTCGATCAGACATGTTGGGGTCGGTGAGGCAGGCGTGGATCAGGGCGTAGCGAAGGCGCAGGGCATGGTCTTGCTCAGCGCTCGACCGGAACTTCAAAGCCACAGCGTGGCTTCTCCAGGACCCGCGACAAGCCGGAGTTCGACGTTATCTTGGGCGGAGACGACCTCGTAGACGAGAGGTCGACCTCGTGGTCCGTGGAGTTCGATCTGCGCCCCCACGCCGGCCTTGGCCACGATGTCACGCAGATGCTTGCGCGCGATCTCATTGGCCTGTTCCTGCGTCTTTTCGACCAGCTTCATCGGCTCGTTTGTATCCGTTTTGAGTCGCGCAGTGGCAGACATCGTTGATCGTCGCGCTTGCGTAGGGGAAACAGCGGTCTTGGCACGATGTGTCGCGGCCAGGTCTGTTTGTCCCCGTCCAGATGATGAATGAGAACCAAAAAACGCAGAAAACGCCGAGGATAATCGCTGCGGTACGAGTGGTGGGCCAATCCGAGTCGGTCATGTCTTCCTCCGAAAAAACGTGCCGCTCTTGCCATCGTCCTCGAGCAGTCCTTTGTGGGCGAGCGAGGCGGCGACGTGAAGTCGGCTGCGGCAATCGACCCACGCGCCAAGACCCTTGCGTTCCTCCTCGCGTGCGACGAGAGACATCAAATCCAGCTCGGCCTCGGTAAGTTCAATGTTGGATTTCACCGTCCTCATCCTCCTCGTCATCTTCGTCGTCCTCCTCATCGCCCTGGAGAGTGCGGACGATCTTTTGGAACGCCTCGACCTGCTCTTCACACTGTTCTTGAATGTCGGGGCGCCCTAACGTACTCCAGCGAATGCCGCGAATGCCCCAACTCGACAAGCATTTGCTAGCGAGGTCGAGGTCTTCACCTTCGAAGTCTTCGGCCTTGATGGGCTTACCTGCCCCACTGCGCAGCGCATTCCATGCGACCTCTTCGCCTGCATCGCTGGGACACGAGGACAAAGCCATCAATGCGTGATCTGTGAGGACGACCAACTCACACCGGTCGGGACCGCGCAAGAAAAATCCGTCAACGTCGTTGTTGACGAGCACCGGCACGGTATCGAGGAGCATGTGAGGGATCCCAGATACGCGTACAAACTCGTCGACGACCAAGACCGTCATCTTGTCGGGATGAAGGGAATCGTACATCCTTCGGCCCTTGTAGGTCAGGACGAGGGTACCGGTGCGGGGGACGTTGGTGTAGCCCATGACCGAGGGTTCGGACAAAAGTGCGACCGTGACCAACTTTTGGTCCAAAAGCTCTTTTTCCGGCGGCGTGAGGCTCTTGTCCCCCCAGCCATGGTCTTCGAGCTCAGCAACGTCTCGCAGACAGTTGATCGCTTCGGCGGAAAGCCGCGGAAGAGGATGAGTCTGCGACGGCGGGGCGGGAAGGCGAACGTACATCTCGGCCACATCTCGAGCGACCTCGCGGATGCCCCTTGGACGATCAGACGAGTTGAGTGGGCCGACCAGGTCGCCCCACTCGGTGACCGAGGATTCGGAGATCTCCGAACCTTGGAAAGAAATCTTCTGGCCGTCCCAAGCGACGATGACCCATGGGTGGACTTTGTGAGAGGGGGCGAGTCGGGCCCAGTAGTAGGCGGGTTTTGTTTGGTCGTTCATGATTCGGTCTCCTGGTAGCCACCTGGGGCAGGCTCGAGGTTCCTGCCTCGAGCTTTGGCCTCGAGTCGGCAGGCATCGCAGATGCAGGCACACCCTCGCATGCACTCGTCGTCGGGGCTGAGCTCAGGCTCGAACTCGCAGTCCATCATGCATGGTCCGTCCTCGTAGCACTCAGTGCAGCTGTGAAAATGCAACTCGCCACGGACGAAGCGGTAGCGCTGACGCCATAGCGTGATGACGTGCACGCCTGCGACCATCTCGGGGTTGAACTCAACCGGCATTAGCCTTCCCCCTTCTCGTCAGCGATGGCCATGACTAGGCGCTGCAAATCCGCGAAACAATCCTCAACCGAGACGTAGTCAGGCGGCATTCTCTCCGAAAACACGAGAGCGAGTTGTTGCCGCATGCTCAAAACTAGCGTCTCGGTTGCATCGGCGCGAGCGGTGACGCGCTCTAGGCGTACGCGGAGACTTGCGACGGCTTCGACGGTGGCCCGCACTGGCCCGTCGCCCGTAATCCCGACGATGTGATCTATTTGACCGATGGCGCGGACGTACTCCAACGCCTTGCGAAGGTCCTCCTCCACCTTAGAAGACGCGTCGACTTCGGTCTGCTCGACCAACTCACCCTCTCCCTCAGCAATAGCATCAGAGCTCGATCGCTTACTACGCTCACGCAGCCGCTTGGGCGAGCCGCCGTGCGATGCATCGTTCGGGTCGTGAAACCGTCCAGCCTGTGCCCGTGCCCCATGCTTCGCGGGACCCTTACGCTTGTGCTTACGCGCCATCACGCACCGTTTCCCCATTCGAAGAGCGCTTCGCCGATCGTGAGCGTTGCGTAGCCCATGCCGATGGTGGGGTACGCGATCGGCAACAAGATGAGGCGCGCCGGTTCAGGCAGGTCGAGCAGCCGGCTCGCGCCCATCAGGGGCGGGATGCTCGCGTAGACCAAGATGAGTCCGATGGCTTTGCGGATCATGGCGTCTCTTCGATCTTGGCCGCATCGTCGCTACCTGGCTGGAACTGGCCTTGGCCGGCGCAAAGGCGCTGGTGCCAGTTGAACAAGACGGCGGCCGAGCTGATCGTGTGGTGCTTGGCCTTTTCCAAGTTCCCGTCTTTTTGAGACTGCGAAGCCTTGCCGCCGAGGTAGCAGACCAAGAACACGAAGTCCTCGGGCTGCTTGGCACGGTCGTGCGACACGCCCCACTTGGCCACCTGGAACGCGGCCTCTTTGCGAAC
>CALJKZ010000618.1 GCA_937983085.1 uncultured Gemmatimonadales bacterium | reverse complement strand
AGGCCCACTTCTGCGGTCACTACGATCCGGTGGAGAATCCGTCGGGGACGCGGCTGAAGGCCCCCATCCAGGAGGCCGTCAACGCGTCGACCATCATCGGCCTCATCAATCAGTCGGCATCGAAGGACCCGAAGATGCACGCCGGGGTCTGGGGGCTGTCGGGCACGTACGGCGCCTTCACACCGCTCATGTACACGCCCGCCCGCGTCTACAGCCAGCAGAACCAGGACAGCCTCTTCAGCATGGGCGTCCTGACCATCCTGGCCGGGCACTCGGGCCCGGAGACCGCCGCCGACGCCCGCACCCACTTCGGGATCTTCGCGCCCCAGGTGTGGACCCTCTTCCCCCGGAATCAGGTCATCAACCTGTACCTGCGGGACTACAATGACGTCGCCCCGGCCTACTTCGCGGCGGTCTCCAAGGCTGCGCGGACGAAAGAGGTGGGCATCATCATCGTCCATGTCGCCCGACCCGACGCGCCCGTGGCGGACCGGGACACCTTCGCCGACACCGACATCAAGTCCGCGGCCAAGGGCATCTACCTCATTCGTGACTACGAGGACAGTGCACCACCCATGGGGACGGTCTGGGTGCAGGGGTCGAGCGCCACGGTGAACCTGGTGGCCATCCTCGACCGGTTGAACGAGAACGGGCTGAACGTGCGGGTGGCGTCGGTCATCAGCCCCGAGCTCTTCGCCGACCAGTCTGAGGGGTATCGCCAGCACGTGTACCCCGACGCTGCGCGCTACGACAGCATGGTGGTGAGCACCATGACGAAGCGAGTCCCGCCGCTGCCCGACCTCGGGCCTCTCACCGAGGAGTACTCGCTTTACGCCGACCAGAAGGACCGTTGGCTGTCCGGCGGCACCGAGGACGACGTCATCACCGAAGCCGGTCTCGACGAGGACTCCATCTACCGGGCCATCGAGCGCTTTGCGCGGGAACGGGAGGATCGCCTCGAGCGGCAGCGGAGGGCGTTGGCCGGGTTGTAGAAAGCGCTCGGATTTCCCGAAAAGATGTCGCATCTGCGGCACACTTTTCGGGGAACAGCTGTGGTGCGAGCGCGACGTCGTCGCGATCTTTCGGGCGTTCCGACCGGCCTATCATTTCGGCACGATTCGTGCTGTCGCGGTGGCCAAGACGACTTCGTGCCGTGGGCCGTCCACGGCCACGCGATCGGCGGTGCTCTCACGAGTCCCCGACGGTCGTGGGCGGGCCCCCCACGAGGTCGTCGCCGGGCCCCGATGGGACGCGTCGGGACACGGTCTCCCCCCACCCGACTGCTCTATGGCCAACGCTCCGCGGACCTCCGTCGCTCCCCCCCGCACCGACCTTCCGCCGGAGAGCCAAGACCCGCCGGTCGGGACTCCCGTAGGAGCCCTCGTACGCTGGTTCGAGGACCTGTCCGCCGGGGACGTCGCCTCCGTGGGCGGCAAGGCCGCGTCCCTGGGCGAGATGTTCGGGGCACTCACCCACAAGGGAGTCCGGATCCCCGACGGTTTCGCGACCACCGTGGACGCGTACGACCGGTTCCTGGACGCCCCTGTGGGCCTGGAGCACTGGGCCCCGGTCATCGACGAAGCCCGTCGACTCTCTCCGCGGCTCATCGAGTCCACGTGCCTTCGCGACGCGCTCCATACGCTCTTTGAGGGTGTGAACGACGACGACCCGGTGGACCTCCACGCCCGCGCCTCCCTGGCCCGCGGGCTCGTCCGGGCCACGCCGGTGCCGGACGACGTAGAGCGCTCCCTTCGCGTCGCCCACCGCCGGCTGGCGGACCAGTACGCCGGCGAGGTGGACCTGGCCGTGCGCTCCTCGGCGACGTGTGAGGACTCGGAGATGGCTTCGTTCGCGGGCCAGTACGAGTCCTACCTCAACGTGCGAGGGGCCGACGAGGTCATCGAGGCGTGGAGGAAGTGCTGCGCCTCGGCGTTCACCGAGCGTGCCATCGGCTACCAGCTCCGTCGGGACATGGATCCCATGGAGTGCCGCCTGGGCGTCGTCGTCATGAAGATGGTCAGGTCGGACATCGCCACGTCCGGCGTCCTCTTCACCCTGGACCCCGACTCCGGAAACCCCAACGTCGTACACATCACGTCGGCGTACGGCCTCGGCGAACTGGTCGTCCAGGGTAGCGTATCGCCCGACACGTTCGTGGTGTGGAAGGAAGGGGTACGGCGCGGAAAGCCGTCCGTGGTCCAGGAGCACCTCGGCGCCAAGGACCGGAAGCTCGTCTACTGCCTGCAGGGCGGCACGTCCACCGAAAGCGTGGACGTTCACGCGAGCCGTCAGCGCCAATGGTCGCTCACTCGCGACGAAGCCCTGGAGTTGGCCCGGATGGCCCTCACCATCGAGGAGCACTACCAGCGCCCCGTGGACGTGGAGTGGGCCAAGGACGGCTACAGCGGTGAACTCTTCATCGTCCAGGCCCGACCGGAGACGGTCCACGCCAACGCGTCCACCGAGACCACCTTCCAGCGCTTCCGCATGGCACCCTCCGTCCTTGACGACCTGGTGGAGTCGGGCAAGGTCCTCCTTCGGGGCCACGCGGTAGGAAGCCGCATCGGCGCCGGCCGGGTGCGCCTCTACAAGGACTACGAGGAAGTCATCGTCCGGAAACGGGAGATGCGCACGCGCCTGGCAGCCGGAGAGCGCATCGAAGACATCCCCGTGGAGGAGCGCGTCTTCGATCCGGGGGACGTCCTCGTCCCGGAGCTCACCACGCCCGACTGGGCGCCTCTCCCGAGGGCGGCGTCGCCCCCCAT
>CALJKZ010000617.1 GCA_937983085.1 uncultured Gemmatimonadales bacterium | reverse complement strand
AGCTGGAAGGCCGGAAACGAGAGCATCACGTAGACGGCGGCGTACGGCAGGTAGCTACGCGCCGCGGTCCGGGCCGAGGAGCGGTCGGTGAGTCGTTCGATGGGCAGGGGCCCCAGCAGCGCCACGGCCACGCCCAGACCTACCGCGCTCATGGCCGCCAGCTGGGTGGCCGATCTCACCGCCTCGTCGAAGAGGCGTCGACACCGCCCTCCCACCGCGCGACCCACGTGGATTTCGGTGGCGTGAGCGTACCCGTCGAGGAGGTACGCGCTGAGTCCGATGAGCTGGAGAAGGACGTGGTTGGCGGCCAGCGTCTCGTCCCCGAAGAGGGCCCCCTGGTTGGTAAACCAGGCGAAGCCGAGGAGGAGGAACAGGGTCCGGACCATGATGTCGCCGTTGGCCCCCAGCGTCTTCAGTGCCTTGGCCCGGTCCAGGACCCGGTCCCACGGGAGGAAAGGTTCGTCGTCGGCCCGCTCCTCCCGGAGGACCTTCACCACCAGAGCCGCCGCGACGAAGAGCGTCGTCCACTCGGCCAGCGCCGTTCCCATGGCGATGCCCTCCACGCCCCATCCCAGCACGCCGGCGAAAAGGATGTCCAGGCCGATGTTCAGCCCATTGACGAGGACTTGGGTGACCAGCAGATACCGGGTTCGGCCCAGACCGACGAACGTTCCGAGCAGGGCGAAGATGCCCAACGCGGCCGGCGCGCCCCAGATGCGCAAGTCGTAGTAGCCGCGTGTCAGGCGCTCCACCTGGGAGGTGGCGCCGAGGAGCTCCAGGGCGATCCACGCGATGGGTTCCTGGAGCACGAGCAGGGCGACGCCGATGCTTCCGGCGAGAAACAGCGCCCGACCCAAGGTCGCCCGGACCTCGGCCGTGTCGCCGGCTCCGGACGCCTGGGCCGTGAAGCCCGTGGTCCCCATACGGAGGAATCCGAAGCTCCAGTAGACGAAGCTGAAGATGAGGGCGCCCAGGGCGATGGCGCCCAGCTCCTCCACCGAGCCGGTGTTGCCGATGACCGCGGTATCGGCGAGCCCGAGGAGGGGCACCGCCACGTTGGCGAGGACGATGGGCCACGCCAGGCCCAGGATCGCCCTGCGGGTGACGTCCGGCGTGGCGCCGACGCCCTCCCTCGGCGGGCCGTCGACAGGCTCCTCCGGCGTGGGGTCGCTCAGCCGCCCGACCCCAGGCCGGTGAGGCGGACGCTCATCTCTCTGAGACGCTGTCGTGACTCCATGTCGTAGGCCTGGGCGTGGGCGCGCTGCGGCTCCATCTGGTTGAAGAACTGACCGCCCTCGATGGCGTCGGAGACGATGAGCTGCATGACGGCGTCGGCGCCTTCGTCGATGGTGGCTCTCGGCTCCACACCCAGCCGCTGGACCATGCCCGTGGGCATGTACGTCGCCGGGTGCAGGGCATTCACCATGATGTCCCGCCCCTGGAGCTCCTCATGGAGATCGAAGGTGAAGGCGATCTGGGCGAGCTTGCTCTGGCCGTAGGCCCGTCGTCCGCTGAAGTCCCGTCGGATCTGGGGATCGTCCCAGTCGATGGGTGCCTGGGCCAGCGAGGACACGTTGACGATGCGCGAGGGAGCGCTCTCCTCCAGAAGAGGGAGGAGCATGTGGGTCAGGAGGAACGGCGCCAGGTAGTTCACCTGGAAGCGGAACTCGTTGCCGTCCTCGGAGACCAGGCGTTCGTCCGGCGCCGAGCCGAACCCCGCATTGTTCACCAGCACGTCGAGGCGCTCGTAGTCGGCGAGGATCTCCCGGGCCATCCGCCGAACCTCGTCGAAGGAGGCGAAGTCGGCCTGGAGGAAGCGAGCGCTGCCCGGCGTCGCGTCGATCTCTTCGACCACGGCACGACCCCGGGCCTCGTTGCGTCCGTGAACGATGACGTGGGCGCCCAGCTCCCCCATGCGAAGGGCCACTTCGCGGCCCAGTCCGCTTGTCGAGCCCGTGACGAGGACGACCTGCTGGCCCTCGGCGGGTGCCTGGAAGGACTGGCCCGTCGCGGGTGCCACCGAAGCGAGCAGGAGGGCCGAGGCGAGGAGGACGGCTCCGGGGGCCGAGGCGCCCGGGGTGCGGGTGTCGCGGGGTCGAGTGCCCATCGTGGAATCGCTCATGACTGGGGTGAATGGCACGCCTTCGGGGCGACCTCGATGGGCTTCGACGCCTCCGGGGCCGTCGCCGGCTCACCGAACAAGCGGACTGCGTGGTACACCCACCATGCCCGAATCCTCCACATGCCGTCCTCGCGACACATCCGCTGGAGCTCCCGGTCCGCCGTGTCGCGCCATCGTTTGGCGTCGATGGCCTCGAGGCGCATGAGCTGATAGAGCGCATCGTGGACGAGGGAGCCGCGCATGAAGCTCGGGGTGTCCCGGGACGGACCCGACGGCCCGTCCCACGCGTAACCGTTCCGGATGGTCAGGGTGCCCTCGAGGGTGAGGCTGCCGTATTCGGTGGATATGGGCTCATCGGGCTGGATAGCCACCGAGTCCACGTGATGCCCGCGAAGTTGGTACTTGTACCCGCCCCGGTACCGTATGCAGCGCAGCGTCTCCTTGGACGTGGACACGCGGACTCTCCGGGTGGCGGGTCGACGGGGTAGGGGCAACCTCTGCCTCGACGCGCGTGGATACAAGAGGATGGATGAAGGTCCTACGTTCTGCGCATGACTGCCGCCCCCGACGATCCGTGGTCCGGGCTCACTCCGGACGACCTTGCCGCCCTCCTTGCGGAGGTAAGAGTAGACTGGTGGGTTTGTGGAGGGTGGGCGCTGGATCTCTGGCTGGGCGAACAAACCCGGTCCCACGGCGACATGGACGTGGGGTGCCGCACGCACGATGTCGTCGCCTTCGTGGATGCCCTGGACAGCTGGGAGGCCTACCGGGCGGAGGATGGGGCGATCTCTGCGCTACCTCGGCCCCTCACCACACCCCCGAGGGGGATGTGGCTCCGACGCTCGGGCACGCGTGCGTGGGACATCCAGCTCATGCCCGAAGAGGAGGCGTCGGGGCGGTGGCGGTACCGTCGTGATCCCACCGTCGAGCGCCCGTTCCACGAGGTCGTCTGGCGAGCCGACGCCGGCCTTCTCGTGCTCCGGCCGGAGGTGCAGCTGCTGTACAAGGCGAAGGACGTCCGGCCGCAAGACCAGGCCGACTTCGATCGGGTGCTTCCGACTCTGGGTCCTCACGCCCGGGAGTGGCTGGCGGGGGCGCTGAGGGCGACGGCGCCGGCGAGTCCGTGGTTGGGTCGCCTGGAGCCGTAGGGTCCCCGGGCCAGACGGCTCCTCAGCTGACCGCCGGAAGGCCGTTGGTCACACGCGTCACCCGTCCGGTAGCAACGAGAACGGATCGTCCGTTCCCCGCGCCCTCGCCGCCAGATCCGCGACCGCCTGGGGCAGGTCCCCGTCGTACAAGACGAGGAGGGCGTCGAAGTCGGCGAGCCGGTGGTAGTAGCGGTACCGGGACAGGAGCGTGGCGTTGTTGAGCGGGTCCCTCCGGAAGCTGCCGAAGGTGAGGGACTCGAAGGAGGGCGCGAGCTCGTCGTCGAACTGCTGCAGCGCGTCCGCGAAGACCTCCTCTCGTCGAGCGAGCTTCCCGGCCTCGTCCAGCGTCTCGTCGTAGTAGACGACCTGCAGGCGGGCCACGAGGTCGTCGATGTATGCCCCGAAGCGCTGCACGTCCCGCCACCGCGCCTGGGCCCGGGCGCACCGGACGGTCTCCGGGCCGCCTCCCTCCCGGGTGCAGAAGAAGCGGATGGCCGCGACCCTCCCCACGAACGTCGCCAGGCTCTCGTTGAAGGTCACGTGCCCGGGCACGAAGAGCTCACGATGAAGGAGCTCATGGAAGGTCGTGGTGACCACCTCCACGTCGTCGACCCGGAGCGTGGCCGAGACGACGGGGTCGTTGAACCACCCGAGGGTGCTGAACGCCGACGTGGGTCGGACGAAGGCGTCGTAGCCGTCCTCCCTCAGGCTCTCGGCTTCCGACAGGGCGCCGTCGAGGGAGAAGTGCCCCTTGTACGGCACCCGCCCCACCACGGGGAACCACCACGTCTTGGGGACCAGCCGGTCCCGGTATGCCGCCGACACGACCAGGGCCAGCGTATCGCTTTCCAACTCCGTGTACTGGGTGTAGGCCTCGCCGACGTCGAAGCCGAGGTCGTCGGAGGCGAAGCGACGTGCCTCCATGATCCACGCGAGCTTGGCGCGGGTGTCGGGGCTCACCGTGGTATCGGCCAGCACCCGATGGATGGGCTGGCGGGCCCGGAGGATGCCGACCTCGGCGATCCCCGCCTTCACGACGTAGACGGGCGAGCACCCGGCCGCTGCCCCGACGACGAAGGCGCCGACGAGCGCTTTCACGCCTCGTCGACGCCGGTGCCGCCGCGCGTTGCGGGTCGAGGACTCCGTCGGGGCCATCGCCCGTCCCGACTCCACGTCTCGCCGGCCGAGGTCTGCTATCGGCCGCCGCCGCCGACCGAACGCATGAGCGGCACGCCGCCCTCGGTGGGCACGTACACCACCGATCCCGGCGGGAGGGTGCCCAGCTGCTCGATGTAGTGGAAGGTGAGGTACGCAGGCGTCAGGCCCTCGGAGATGATCTTCTGGGCCTCGGCGATTCCCTTGGCTTCCTCGATGGCCTGCTGCGCCCGCTCTTGGATGATCTCGGTCTGGAAGCGCTCCTGCTCCACCTCCTGCTCCCGCTCCAGCTTGGCTTCGATGGCCTCCCGGACCCGGGGCGGAGCCTGCACGTCGCGGACGAAGACCTCCACGACCTCGATGCGGTCACCGGCCTTGTCCTGGATGGCCTCGTGCATGTCCGTGGCGATCTCACGACGGTTGGGCGAGAAGATCTCGTTGATGGACTTGGTCGCCACCGCGTCGCGGACGCCGTTTCGCATAGCGTTGAGGACGATGCTGCTCTTGATGCTCTCCTCGGAGCCGAGGCGCTGGTAGAGGTCGGGCGCGACCCGTCCGTCGAGCTGGAAGAGGATGGCCACTTCCAGGGTCACGTTGAGCTGCTCGCTGGTCTGGGCTTCGATGATCTCGACGCCGCCACCCGACGGGAAGCTCTGCTCGCGCACGGACATCTTCTCGATGCTCGCCAGCGGATTGACCACGTGGACCCCCTCCAGGAGGGGGTCGGGGTCGACGCTGCCCAGGAAGTGCTTCACCCCGACTTCACCCACGGACACCACCGTGAAGGCGTTGCCGATGATGAGGGCGATGCCGACGAACATGATGCCGTAGCTGGCCACCTTCGTGGGTCCGGCCGCAGACGGCTTGCCCGAGGCCGCTCCGGCAGCCCGCACGACGGCGCCGATGAGGATGACGAACATCGCGAGGATGATTTGACCCATCGTTCAACTCCTTGGGTGAAGGCCCTCGCGGACTTCCGCGGGGACGCTCTGATGGCAGGATGTTGCATTAGCGGGTACGGACGCCGTCGGCCGTTTCTTCGCGGCGCCGGTGGCGCGGCGCGTCCATCGGGCCGTCACGCGCCCTCCTCGCCCAGGTACGCCCGTTCGTCGGGATCCACGGCGATGCGAAGCTCGACGAGGTCGGCGTCCCCGGCGATCTCCGGGGGCGTTTCGTCGGCGGCGGCGCGGAGCGCCGAGGCGGCATCGGCGGCGTCCACCGCGAAGGTGTGGTACCGCTGACGACTGCCGCCGTACCGGACGGTGACTTGGAAGCGCATGGCTTCAATCTACCGAGGCTCGGACTCCGTACCTATCCTCCGTGATGGCGATGCGACGAACCGCGGCGGAGGCCGCGGCCGAAGACGGACGAGTCCGGTGAGGCTCCTGTATCAACTGGCCGTCGCCACGATTCGGGTGCTCTCGCCCCTCTTCGCCCACGGCGAGGGGAAGCTGGCCAGGGGGATGGCCGGTCGACGCCACGCCCACGAGGCTCTGGCGGCGTGGGGAAGCACGCTTCGTGACGCCAGCCGGCCCACGGTGTGGTTCCATGCACCGAGCGTGGGCGAGGGCCTTCAGGCCCGAGCCGTGAAGAACGCCCTCGTGAATCGCCGATCCGACATCCAGGTGGTGTTCACCCACTTCTCTCCGTCGGCCGAGTCGTTGGCGGCGGAGTTCGGCGCCGATACGACGGCGTATCTGCCGTGGGATCTACGAGGCCCGGTGGCCCACACCCTAGACGGTGTTCAGCCGGACCTGCTGGTCTTCACCAAGACCGAGGTGTGGCCGGTGTTGGTGGCCGAGGCGAAGCGACGTGGCATCCCGGTGGCCATCGTCGGCGCCACCGTTCCCGAGGGCGCGGGACGCACGCGGCTCCCTGCTCGCCTTCTGCTCGGCGAAACCTGGCGGACGCTCGACGCGGCGTGCGTCATCTCCGACACCGACGCGGAGGCGCTCGTGAATCTGGGCGTCTCCGCCGAGGCGGTTCGCGTGACGGGGGATCCAGGCATCGATTCGGCGGCCGAACGCCTGGCGGACGGCGACCCCGACGCGCCCTACCTGCGGCCCTTCCGTGCCGACCCCCGTCCGACGGTGGTGGCGGGCTCGACCTGGCCGAGCGACGACGCGGTCCTCCTTCCGGCGTTGCGAAGACTCCGCGACGAGATCGAGCATCTCCGCGTGGTCCTGGCACCTCATGAGCCGAAGCCCGACGTCGTTGCTGGACTGCTGACCACCCTCGAGGACGATGGCTGGTCGGCGGTGACCCTCGCCGACGCCGAAGGTCCGGCATCGGGGTGGAACGCCGTGGTCGTGGAGCGCGTCGGCGTGCTGGCCCACCTCTACCGGGTGGCCTCGGCGTCGTACGTGGGAGGGGGGTTTCACGGCGAGGGGCTCCACTCAGTTCTGGAGCCGGCCGCGGCCTCGTCTCCGGTGGTGTTCGGCCCCCGACATCACAACACCCGCGCCGCCGCCGACCTTATCCGCGCCGGCGGCGCGAAGCTTGCAGCGAATAACCCGGAACTGGCGGATTCCTTCGCCCGCTGGCTCAGGGATCCGCGCGAACGAGACGATACTGGAAGAAGGGCGCGCCAGTATATTGAAGGGCACCTCGGCGCCGCAGATCGAACCGCACAGCAGCTGGAACACCTCCTATCGCCACGATGAATCCACCCAACGTTCCCGAGATCACGCCTACGGCCCTGAAGGAGCGGTTGGATGCCGGCGAGGACGTCGTCCTCGTGGACGTGCGTGAGCCGTTCGAGATCGCTATCGCCGACCTGCCCGACCACGGACAGGTGAGGATCCCGAGTCGCGAGTTCGCCGCCCGCTACGCCGAACTCGACGCCGGCGAGGAGGTGGTCATTTATTGCCGAAGTGGGGCACGAAGCGCCCAGGCGACCCACTTCCTCCTGGCCAACGGGTACGAGCGTGTGCTCAACCTGGAAGGCGGGGTCCTGGGCTGGCGTGAGCACGTCGATCCTTCCCTGACGGCCTACTGAGATTCTCTTGATGTCCTACCGGAAGTTGCTGGGCCGTTCGCTGACCGTGCTCGCCGTCGGGGCCCTGGCCGCGTGCCAGCCTTCCGGCCCGGACGGGGAAGCGCGGGTCGCCGAAGCCCATGCGGCCGACGCTCGTTCCCCCGACGCCCAGCCATCGGATCCCGGGTCGCCGCAGGCCACCGCCTCCGGCCACCCCGCGCCCACGCACGGAGGGACCGCCGGGACGTCCGGGGGAGAGGGCCACACCACAGCCCCCGTCATCGGCGGCTCCGGTCGCGTGGACGGCTCGGCTGCGCACGCTCCCGGCGACACCCTGCTCCCCGATCTCGGGATGGGCAGCGACGCCGTGGACATGGATCAGTCGGGCCCCATGATCCACCCGCGGGCGCCGACGTTCCGGGAAGGCTCGGACAGCGTCGCCCAGCGGGCCCCTGCCGACTTCGAGAACGCGCGTTTCCCCCGGCCCGAGCACGTACGAGGTCTATACGTGAACGCCTGGGCCGCCGGCTCGACGAAGCGAATGGAGGCGCTCATCGATCTCGCTCGCCGTACCGAGATCAACGCCTTCGTCATCGACATCAAGGATGCCACCGGCTACATCAGCCACCGCACCGAAGTCCCGCTGGCCCACCAGATCGGGGCCACCGAGGAGCGGCGCATCCGGGACCTGCCGGCGCTCCTCGATCGCCTCGAGGCCGAGGGGATCTATCCCATCGCCCGCATCGTCGTCGTGAAGGATCCCATCCTCGCGACGTTCCGGCCCGAACTGGCCATCCAGGATACCGCCGGGGGCATCTGGATCGATTCGAAGGAAATCGTCTGGATGAATCCCTTCGAAGAGGGGCTGTGGGAGTACAACGTGGCCATCGCGCGGGAGGTGGCCGAGATGGGCTTCCCGGAGATCCAGTGGGACTACATCCGCTTCCCCGACGCGCCCGAGTCTGACTACGCGCGGGCCGTTTTCCCCGGGAGTGAGGACAAGTCCCGAAGCGACGCCATCCGGGGCTTCCTCTCCTACGCCCGCGACAATCTCTCCGACCTCCCCGTGCGCTCTACCGCCGACGTGTTCGGCGTGACCACGACGTTCCGTCGTGACATCGGCCTGGGCCAGCTCTGGGAGTCGTTCATCGACGTGGTGGACGTGGCGCTGCCCATGATCTACCCCAGCCACTACTGGGAAGGCAGCTTCGGCTACGCCAAGCCCAACGCCTACCCGTACGAGATCGTGCGGGCGGCGCTGGAAGACGCCCTCCAACGGTCGGCGAACGTCCCCGGGGCCGGGTTGACGCGTCCGTGGATCCAGGACTTCACCCTGGGTCCCCCCATGTACGGCGCTCCCGAGGTCCGTGCCCAGATCCAGGCCGCCTACGACGTCGGGATCTACGAGTGGATCCTGTGGAACCCCTCCACCCGGTACTCGGAGGCTGCTCTGGAGCCGTCGGAAGGGTTCGAGGTCGAGCCGCTGGTGAGGGTCGCCGGGCTCCTCGCTCCGGTGTCCCGCCGGCACCTGGTCATCGACTCGGTCGCGGCGCTGCCGCCGGTGCCCGATTCCCTCGACGTCGTAGCGCCTCTCGATACCGGATCGGTAGCGGCCGACGTCGCCCACCCCGATACCGCCATGGCCCGGCCGGACACCGCTGCGGCGCGTCCGGACACCGCTGCGACGCGCCCGGACACGACGGGTGTGGCTGTTCTCCGGTCTACGCCGCGGCGCTAGCGAACTGGAGTTCGTGCAGGCGGGCGTAGAGTCCGCCGGCCGCCAGGAGTTCCTCGTGCGTGCCCTCCTCGTGGAGGCGCGCGTGGTGCATGACGAGGATGCGATCCGCGTTCTGCACGGTGGAGAGCCGGTGGGCGATGACCAGCGACGTACGTCCGCGCAGGAGCTGATCCGTGGCCTCCTCGATCTTGGCCTCGATCTCCGAGTCCACCGAACTGGTGGCTTCGTCCAGCACCAGGATCTGGGGATCGAAGGCCAGGGCGCGGGCGAAACTCACCAGCTGGCGCTGGCCCACCGAGAGCGTCGCGCCCCGTTCGCCCAGCGGCTGCTTGTATCCTTGCTCCAATTGGTCCACGAAGTCGGCCGCCCCGACACGTTCGGCGGCCTCGTGGATGCTCTCGTCGTCAATCTCCGGTGAGCCGAGGCGGACGTTGTAGGCCACGTCCTCGCTGAAGAGGAAGACGTCCTGGAGGACGAGGCCGATGCGCGACCTCAACTCGTCGAGGCGCACTTCGTCGATGGGCACGCCATCCAGCAGAATCCGGCCCCGCTGTACGTCGTAGAAGCGCATGAGGACGTTGATGAGCGTCGTCTTGCCGGCGCCGGTGTGCCCCACGATGGCCACCTTCTCTCCGGGGGCCACGGTGAAGCTCACGTCCTCCAGCACCCAGTCGGGATCGCCGTTCTCGTCGTCGCCGTAGGCGAACCAGACGTTCTCGAACTCGATCTTGCCCCGCCCTCCGGAGGGGAGGGACCGCGGCTTCTCCGGATCGCGGATCTGCACCTCTTCGTCCAGGAGCTTGAAGACCCGCTCCGACGAGGCCATGGCGGCCTGCAGCAGGTTGTACTTCTCCGAGAGGTCCTGGATGGGCCGGAAGAAGCGACGTGCGTACTGGAGGAAGGCGGCGATGACGCCCACGGTCATGGCGTTGTCCATCATGCGCAGCCCGCCGTACCAGAGGATCAGCGCCAGGGCCAGCGCGGTGAAGAACTGGATGACCGGGAAGAAGAGGGCGTAGTAGGTGATGGAGCGGAGATGCGCCTGGAGGTGGTCCTCGTTGAGCTCGGCGAGGCGCTTCGCGTCGGCCTCCTCGCGATTGAAGAGCTGCACCACCTGCACGCCGGTGATGTGCTCGTGGAGGAAGGCGTTGACCCGGGCGATCCGGACGCGGATGTCCCGGTAGGCCTCACGAACCTTGGCGCGGAAGATGAACGCCGTGAGGAAGACCAGGGGGAGGACGGCGAAGGAGACGAGGGCGAGCTGCCAGTTCATGCTGAGCATGGCCGCCACGATGAACACCAGCGTGAAGACGTCCCCGAACACCGAGACCACCCCGGAGCTGAAGAGGGTGTTGAGCGTCTCGACGTCATTGGTGATGCGCGTCATGAGCCGCCCGATGGGGTTCTTGTCGTAGAACCGCAGGTCGAGCCGCTGGAGCTTCTCGAAGATCTCCTTCCGGAGATCGTACATCACCGACTGACCGAGCCAGGTGGTGATGAGCGCCTGGACGTACTCCAGGACGAAGCCGAAGACGATGGAGGCGATGTACGCCGCAACCAGCAAGGTGAGGAGGTCGCGATCGCCGGTGGGGATGGCTTCGTCGATGACGAGCTGGGTGATCCACGGACCGACGACGGCGATTCCCGACCCCAGGAGGAGAACGAGGAGCGCGCGTTTCCCCCGGCCCGAGCACGTACGAGGTCTATACGTGAACGCCTGGGCCGCCGGCTCGACGAAGCGAATGGAGGCGCTCATCGATCTCGCTCGCCGTACCGAGATCAACGCCTTCGTCATCGACATCAAGGATGCCACCGGCTACATCAGCCACCGCACCGAAGTCCCGCTGGCCCACCAGATCGGGGCCACCGAGGAGCGGCGCATCCGGGACCTGCCGGCGCTCCTCGATCGCCTCGAGGCCGAGGGGATCTATCCCATCGCCCGCATCGTCGTCGTGAAGGATCCCATCCTCGCGACGTTCCGGCCCGAACTGGCCATCCAGGATACCGCCGGGGGCATCTGGATCGATTCGAAGGAAATCGTCTGGATGAATCCCTTCGAAGAGGGGCTGTGGGAGTACAACGTGGCCATCGCGCGGGAGGTGGCCGAGATGGGCTTCCCGGAGATCCAGTGGGACTACATCCGCTTCCCCGACGCGCCCGAGTCTGACTACGCGCGGGCCGTTTTCCCCGGGAGTGAGGACAAGTCCCGAAGCGACGCCATCCGGGGCTTCCTCTCCTACGCCCGCGACAATCTCTCCGACCTCCCCGTGCGCTCTACCGCCGACGTGTTCGGCGTGACCACGACGTTCCGTCGTGACATCGGCCTGGGCCAGCTCTGGGAGTCGTTCATCGACGTGGTGGACGTGGCGCTGCCCATGATCTACCCCAGCCACTACTGGGAAGGCAGCTTCGGCTACGCCAAGCCCAACGCCTACCCGTACGAGATCGTGCGGGCGGCGCTGGAAGACGCCCTCCAACGGTCGGCGAACGTCCCCGGGGCCGGGTTGACGCGTCCGTGGATCCAGGACTTCACCCTGGGTCCCCCCATGTACGGCGCTCCCGAGGTCCGTGCCCAGATCCAGGCCGCCTACGACGTCGGGATCTACGAGTGGATCCTGTGGAACCCCTCCACCCGGTACTCGGAGGCTGCTCTGGAGCCGTCGGAAGGGTTCGAGGTCGAGCCGCTGGTGAGGGTCGCCGGGCTCCTCGCTCCGGTGTCCCGCCGGCACCTGGTCATCGACTCGGTCGCGGCGCTGCCGCCGGTGCCCGATTCCCTCGACGTCGTAGCGCCTCTCGATACCGGATCGGTAGCGGCCGACGTCGCCCACCCCGATACCGCCATGGCCCGGCCGGACACCGCTGCGGCGCGTCCGGACACCGCTGCGACGCGCCCGGACACGACGGGTGTGGCTGTTCTCCGGTCTACGCCGCGGCGCTAGCGAACTGGAGTTCGTGCAGGCGGGCGTAGAGTCCGCCGGCCGCCAGGAGTTCCTCGTGCGTGCCCTCCTCGTGGAGGCGCGCGTGGTGCATGACGAGGATGCGATCCGCGTTCTGCACGGTGGAGAGCCGGTGGGCGATGACCAGCGACGTACGTCCGCGCAGGAGCTGATCCGTGGCCTCCTCGATCTTGGCCTCGATCTCCGAGTCCACCGAACTGGTGGCTTCGTCCAGCACCAGGATCTGGGGATCGAAGGCCAGGGCGCGGGCGAAACTCACCAGCTGGCGCTGGCCCACCGAGAGCGTCGCGCCCCGTTCGCCCAGCGGCTGCTTGTATCCTTGCTCCAATTGGTCCACGAAGTCGGCCGCCCCGACACGTTCGGCGGCCTCGTGGATGCTCTCGTCGTCAATCTCCGGTGAGCCGAGGCGGACGTTGTAGGCCACGTCCTCGCTGAAGAGGAAGACGTCCTGGAGGACGAGGCCGATGCGCGACCTCAACTCGTCGAGGCGCACTTCGTCGATGGGCACGCCATCCAGCAGAATCCGGCCCCGCTGTACGTCGTAGAAGCGCATGAGGACGTTGATGAGCGTCGTCTTGCCGGCGCCGGTGTGCCCCACGATGGCCACCTTCTCTCCGGGGGCCACGGTGAAGCTCACGTCCTCCAGCACCCAGTCGGGATCGCCGTTCTCGTCGTCGCCGTAGGCGAACCAGACGTTCTCGAACTCGATCTTGCCCCGCCCTCCGGAGGGGAGGGACCGCGGCTTCTCCGGATCGCGGATCTGCACCTCTTCGTCCAGGAGCTTGAAGACCCGCTCCGACGAGGCCATGGCGGCCTGCAGCAGGTTGTACTTCTCCGAGAGGTCCTGGATGGGCCGGAAGAAGCGACGTGCGTACTGGAGGAAGGCGGCGATGACGCCCACGGTCATGGCGTTGTCCATCATGCGCAGCCCGCCGTACCAGAGGATCAGCGCCAGGGCCAGCGCGGTGAAGAACTGGATGACCGGGAAGAAGAGGGCGTAGTAGGTGATGGAGCGGAGATGCGCCTGGAGGTGGTCCTCGTTGAGCTCGGCGAGGCGCTTCGCGTCGGCCTCCTCGCGATTGAAGAGCTGCACCACCTGCACGCCGGTGATGTGCTCGTGGAGGAAGGCGTTGACCCGGGCGATCCGGACGCGGATGTCCCGGTAGGCCTCACGAACCTTGGCGCGGAAGATGAACGCCGTGAGGAAGACCAGGGGGAGGACGGCGAAGGAGACGAGGGCGAGCTGCCAGTTCATGCTGAGCATGGCCGCCACGATGAACACCAGCGTGAAGACGTCCCCGAACACCGAGACCACCCCGGAGCTGAAGAGGGTGTTGAGCGTCTCGACGTCATTGGTGATGCGCGTCATGAGCCGCCCGATGGGGTTCTTGTCGTAGAACCGCAGGTCGAGCCGCTGGAGCTTCTCGAAGATCTCCTTCCGGAGATCGTACATCACCGACTGACCGAGCCAGGTGGTGATGAGCGCCTGGACGTACTCCAGGACGAAGCCGAAGACGATGGAGGCGATGTACGCCGCAACCAGCAAGGTGAGGAGGTCGCGATCGCCGGTGGGGATGGCTTCGTCGATGACGAGCTGGGTGATCCACGGACCGACGACGGCGATTCCCGACCCCAGGAGGAGAACGAGGAGCGCGCCGGCCACGTGCCAGACGTACGGCCGCAAGTAACGCAGGAGGCGACGCATGAGGCGCGCGTCGTACGCCTTGCCCAGGGCCTCTTCTTCGTGGAGTGTCGCCGCGTCCGCCACGTCAGCCCGCCGTCGGGTGGTAGGGGTGCATCATCCGGCCCGATCGTCGAGGGCGGAGCGGAGGTCGTCGAGTCCCAGGCCCTCGGCGCGAAGGGCCACCAGAAGGTGGTACACGAGGTCGGCGGCTTCCTCACGAGCTCCCGCGGCATCGCCCCGGGCCAGGGCGGTGACGAGCTCGGCCGTCTCCTCACCCAGCTTCTTCAGCCGGAGGTTCTCGTCGTCCAGGAGTCGGGTCGTGTAGCTGCCGGCGGGCCGGGCCTCGGCGCGGCTGGCGAGGACGGCGTCGAGTCGGGCCAGCGCGTCGCCTTCGCTGCAGGCCCCGGCGCCGAAGCACGTCGTCTCGCCCGTGTGGCATGCGGGTCCGGCGGGCCGGACCAGGGCCAATAGCGTGTCGCCGTCGCAGTCCGCGTGGAGGGAGACGAACTCGAGGACGTTGCCGCTTGTCTCTCCCTTCTTCCAGAGCTCGGCGCGGGACCGGGACCAGAAGTGGGCGTAGCCGGTGTCCAGCGTGCGCTCCAGCGCGTCGCGGTTGGCCCACGCCACCATGAGTACCTCACCGCTCTCCGCGTCCTGCGCTACGACGGGCACCAGGCCGTCGGCGTCGAAACGAATGTCTCCGAGGGCGTCCGGCGAGCCGATGCGGCGGTCCGTCACGATGCCACCTTCACGATGCCGCCCTCACCGCGCCGCCCCACGGTCGCACGTCGATGCCCCACCCGGAAAGGTCGTCCTTGAGAGCGCCGACGGTGGTGAGCCCGTCGTGGAGGATGCCCGCCACCAACGCCGCCGAGGCGTGTCCTTCCACGAAGGCGTCCCGGAGGTGGGACGATTCGCCGGCACCGCCGGAGGCGATGACGGGCACGGTCACGGCGTCGGCCACGGCGCGGGTGAGGTCGAGTCGGTAGCCGGTCCGGGCGCCGTCACGGTCGATGGAGGTGAGGAGGATCTCCCCGGCGCCTCGCTCCACGCACTCCGCGGCCCATGCGACGGCGTCGAGATCGGTGGGGCGGGAACCGCCATGCGTATAGCAGCGGAAGCCGTCGTCCTCCTCGGCGGCGTCGATGCTGGCCACCACGCACTGACTCCCGAAGCGCTCGGCTCCGACGGTGAGCAGCTCCGGGTTGGAGACGGCGGCGCTGTTGACGCTGATCTTGTCGGCTCCGGCCCGCAGCAGCGGCCCGATGTCGTCTGCGGAGCGGACACCGCCGCCGACGGTAAGGGGAATGAACAGCGTCTCGGCGGTGCGGCGGACGACGTCGAGGAGCGTGCCCCGGTCTTCCTTGGACGCCGAGACGTCGAGGTACACGATCTCGTCGGCACCCTCCGCCTCGTAGCGGCGAGCCAGCTCCACCGGATCGCCCACGTCGCGGAGATCCCTGAACTGGGTGCCCTTCACGACGCGTCCGTCCTTCACGTCCAGGCAGACGATGACCCGGGGGCGCAGCATCAGTCCAGACGCTCCTGGTGCACCGCGCCCTTGGTGCTGAACACCTCGTCGCGCTCGGCGAGGGCCTGACGGAGGGCGACGCCCGTGGCCTTGATGGCGGCCTCGATCATGTGATGGCGGTCCGTTCCCCGCAGAACCTTCACGTGGAGCGTCGCGCCCAGGTTCGTGGCGAAGGAGTGGAGGAAGTGGGTGTAGAGCTTGGAGGGCAGCTTGCCCACGTAGTACGGCCGTCCCCCGACGTCGATGGCCGCCTGGGCCAGGGCCTCGTCCATGGGGATGAGGCCGGAGCCGAAGCGGGCGATGCCCTCGGGGATCTCCTCCTTGAGCGCCTGGCCGAGGACGATGGCCACGTCCTCGACGAGATGATGCCGCAGATCGCCGGTGGCCTTCATCTCGATCTCGAGGGACGCGTACCGAGCCAGCGTCTGGACCATGTGCTCGAGGAAGCGGTCGTCGATGACGACGTCCGACGGGCCTTTACCCACACGGACCTCGGCGACGATGGTCGTCTCCTTCGTCGTGCGCTCCAGCTTGCTCATGCGTCGTCCAGGTTCGTGTTCGAGCCCCAGCGCTCGGCCAGGACCGTGGTGTCGAGAGCTCCCGTGTATACGGCCATGCCCAGGACGACGCCGGCGGCGCCGGCCCGGTCGAGAAACTCGACTTCGTCCAAGGTGGTGATCCCTCCCGAGATCCAGACGGGATGGGGACTCGCTTCGAGTACCCGCGTGCAGCCGTCACGATCGATGCCCTCGAGTCGGCCCTCGCGCCCGACGTCCGTGGACAGCACGCCGGCCAGGGGGAGCTCGGCCAGGCCGGGCAGGTACTCCTCGACGTGGAGTCCGGTGGCCTCGGTCCACCCCTTCCGTAGGATGACGCCGTCCCGGGTGTCGAGGGCGATGACCACCGTGCCGGCGTGGGTCGCCGCCAGCTCGGCCAACCACTCGGGCTCGGCCAGGGCCCGCGTGCCGATGACGAGCCGGGCGGCGCCGGCCTCCAGGAGCGCTTCGGCGCGCTCGGTGGAGCGGATCCCGCCGCCAACCTGCACGTCGGCGCCGCTCTCCTCCACCACCCGCCGGATGACGTCGGCGTTGTCCCCCGACCCAAGGGCGGCGTCGAGGTCGACGACGTGAAGGGTGGGGAAGCCCTGGGTGCGCCACCCGACGGCGACGGCGACAGGGTCGGGGAGGGAGACGCGCTCATCTTCCGGCCGACCGCCCACGAGCTGGACGCAGCGTCCGCCCTTGAGGTCCACCGCCGGAGCGACGATCACGGTCGGGCCTCCCCGCCAGCCTCTTCGCCCTCTCCGGACCTGGCCCCGGACCCGCCCATTCCCGACGCGCTCGCGCCGCCGGCGATGCGTGCGGCCTCCGCGACGAAGTTGGCGATCATCCGCCGCCCCTGTTGCGAGCTCTTCTCGGGGTGGAACTGGACCCCCCAGGCGTTGGCCCGGCGGACCCCGGCGGCGAAGGATCCGCCGCCGTACGTCGAGCGGGCGATGACCGGCCCGTCTTCGTCGGGGACGCATACGTACGAGTTGGCGTAATAGGCCACGAGACCGTCGATCCCGTCGAAGAGGGGGTCGACCTCGGTCTCCACGTCGTTCCACCCCATGTGGGGGACCACGTCGGCCTTCAGGTGGACGACCTCACCCGGAACGAGGCCGATTCCCCGCCCGTCGGATTCGTCGGAGCGCTCGAAGAAGAGCTGCATGCCCAGGCAGATGCCGAGGCAGGGAAGTCCCGCCTCGAGGGCCGACCGGATGGCACTCCGGTCGTCGGGGAGGGCCGCGGCTGCCTGGCCGAAGGCGCCGACACCGGGAAGGACCAGGGCGTCGGCGGCCAGGGCCCGTTCCCAGTCGGACGTGACGGTCACCGACGCGCCGGCGGCTTCCAACGCCTTGCCGAGGGAGTGCAGGTTCCCGGCCCCGTAGTCGTAGAGAGCCACGTCGAGGGCGTGCGTCATGCCTTAGCCTCCGCGGCTCGGGCCAGCTCGGGGAAGGCGGTGTCCAGGGCAGACAGAAAGTCTTCCATGAGATCCCAGGGCCCCACCGTCACGCGTAGGCCCTCGCCTACACCCGGGACCCCGGTGAAGGGCCGCACGCCGATGCCGGCGTCACGCAGCGCCAGGGCGTCGTCCTTCGCCCTGCCCGTGGGAGCCGCCACGAAGAGGAAGTTGGCCTGGGACGGGAGTGGCTCCAGGCCTCGGAGGGCCAGCGCGTCGTGGACGCTCCGGCGGTTGTCGAGGCAGGAGCCCACGACCCCCTCCATCCATCCTTCCTCGTCGCGGATGGCCGCCGCGGCAGCCTCCGCCGCCAGCCGCGAGACCTTGTACGGCCCGCGCGACTTGTCCACCTCGGTGACGACGTTGCGCCGACCGACGGCGAAACCGCAGCGGAGTCCGGCAAGGCCGTACGCCTTCGACGTGGTGCGAGCCACGAGAACGCCGGTGTACTCCGGCGCCCTCGAGATGAACGTCTCGCCGGCAAAGTCCGCGTAGGCTTCGTCGATGATGACGAAGGTGCCGGCGTCTCCACGAAGGCGGAGCAGCTCTTCGACCCACGCCAGGGGCGCCTGTTCGCCGGTTGGGTTGTTGGGCCGACAGACGTAGACCAGATCCGGGTCACCCTCCAGTAGCGTGGAAGGATCCTCCAGCGCCTCGGGCCACGGCACTCCAAGGGAGGCCATTCCGTTCATGAGGGCCATCGGCTCCACCATGGAGAAGGTGGGCGCCGCATATCGGAGCGTCGCTCCCGGTGCGTACACGGCGCGGTACGCCGAGTCGAGGACGTCGTCGGAACCCGCCCCGGTGGTGACGCTGTCCATGTCCACGCCGAAGCGCTCGGCGACGGCGGACCGAAGAGTGTCGGCGTACAGCTCGGGGTAGCGGGCCAGATCGTCGGTGTCGGCCGCCCGAATCCGTTCCAGGGCCGCCGGGTGGGTGCCCCACAGGTTGGTGTTGTCGCTGAGATCGATGCGCACCGGGGCGCGCGACGGATCGTAGCGGTCGAGACCCGCGTAGTCGGGCCGGGGGAACGGGCTCATGGCCGGCTCCGGGCCCGGGCCGCGTCGGCGTGCCCGGGCAGCCCCTCGGCGTTGGCGAGGATCTCGACGTCGGAGGCGAGGCTGTGGGCGCCGTCCTCGGTGATCTCCTGGATGGTGAACGTCCGGATGAAGTGGCTGGTGGAGAGCCCGGAGAAGCTCCGGGCCCGACCTGCCGTGGGGAGTACGTGGTTGGCTCCCGTCATGTAGTCGCCGAAGGCCACCGAAGCCCAGGCGCCGACGAAGGTCGTTCCCGCGTTGCGGAGGACACGGGCGTGAGACGCCGCCTCTGCCATCATGATCGAGAGATGCTCCGGTGCGTATCGGTCCGTGAACTCCAGGGCCTGCTCGATGGATTCGGCGACGAGGATGCCGCCCTGGTCGGCGAGAGCCCGTCGGGCGATGAGGCCCCGGGGGGCGTCTTCCAGGAGGTCTTCGAGGATCCGCTCGATCTCCTCTGCGACGCCCCGGGCAGTGCTCACCAGGACGCACGAGGCATCAGGGTCGTGCTCGGCCTGAGCCAGTAGCTCGTGGGCCGCGAGTCGGGGATCCGCCGTCTCGTCGACGAGGACCAGGACCTCGGATGGTCCTGCGGGAGAGTCG
>CALJKZ010000616.1 GCA_937983085.1 uncultured Gemmatimonadales bacterium | reverse complement strand
CCGTCTCCTCTGGGAATGAAGAGGTACTCCCGGCCGGACTCGTCGGCGATGCAGTGGGCCCGCACCGGCGTGGCCGAGTCCCCCCGACCCACGAGGGCGTCCCATTCGGCACGCCGCTCCGTCATCATATGACTGGGCTGCGGCGCCAGACTCCCCTCCAGCGAGTCGAGCCAGTCGCCGGCGAGGGTCCGTCGACGAATGGTGCCCCGGTCGTCCCACCAGGCCTGAGCCCGACTGGAGCGCACCGAGACACCCCACCGCGGTGCGTCGGAATCGCGGACCAGGTCGAGGACGTTCTCCAGCGACAGCGGCTCCTTCGTCTCGGCGTCGAGAGCCGCGGCCCGGGCGTGGACCTGACGAATGAGCTCGCGGATGGCGGCGGGCGAGGCGAGGCCGAGCTCCAACTCCAGATCGGTCCGTTCCCTCAACTCGTCGAGGGCGTCGACGCGGAGGGGGGAATCGATGACGACCTGGAGGGTCTCGTCCGTCTTGAGGATGGGCAGAGCCAGGTGCTCGAGGGCCCACTCCGCGGACACCAGGGCGGCGACCTCGAGATCCACGGCGTCGGCCTCCGGGAAGACGTAGGGGAGGTCGAATTGGGACGCGAGACCGAACTCGATCTCCTGCTCGGTGACGATGTCGCACGCCACCAACGCGGCGCCGAAGTAGCCGCCGTGCTCCCGTTGATACGCCAGGGCCGTCTCGACGTCGTCTTCGGTGATCCGGCCGAGCCCTTTGAGGATCTCGCCGATGGTTTTCTTCTTGGGTTCGCTCATTGGGTCCGGCAGTGGGGATGGTCAGCCATGGGCGTACGCGGTTTCGAGATGCTCGACGATCCAGCCGCCTACGTCCCCGGTGGAGCGGTCGCCCCCCAGGTCCGGCGTGCGACATCCGGCCTCGAAGGACGCCACTGCGGCGCGTTCGACGCGGTTGCCGGCGTCGGAATGCCCCAGATGCTCCAGGAGGAGTCCGACGCAGCGGATGGCTCCGAGAGGATTGGCCCGCCCGGTCCCCGCGATGTCGGGGGCGGATCCGTGGACCGGCTCGAAGAGGGCGTGGCGGCCCGGGTGGATGTTCGCCGACGGGGCCAATCCAAGCCCTCCCGTGACCTCCGCCGCCAGGTCGCTGATGATGTCGCCGAAGAGATTCGAGGCGACCAGCACCTGGTAGCGCTCGGGACGACGCACCAGGTCCATGGCCATGGCGTCGACGTACATGGCGTCCCGTTCGATTCCCGGAAACGCTTCGCCCACCTCGTCGAAGACCCGTCGCCACAGGCCGCCCACGAAGCGCATGACGTTGGACTTGTCCACCAAGGTCACCCGTGTGCGACCGCGGTCGCGGGCATACTCGAAGGCGGCACGGACGATGCGCTCCACGCCCATGCGGGTAGCGATGTTCTCCTCCAGGGCCACCTCGTGGGGGGTGTGGGAGCGAAGGCTACCACCCATCCCCGTGTACTCGCCTTCGGTGTTCTCGCGGAAGATGTCCAGCCGGAGCCCCGAAAGGTCACGGGACAGTGGTGACAGCTCGGGAGCCAGGAGCGAGCAGGGCCGGAAGTTCACGAAGAGGTCCAGCTTGAACCGCATGCCCAGCAGGATGTCCTTGGCGTGCTGATTGCTCGGTACACGCGGATCGCCCAGCGCGCCGAGGAGGACGGCGTCGTAGTCCGCTTCGATGGCGGCGAACTCGTCGTCGGTGATGGTCACGCCGTCACGCAGGAAGCGGTCGGCTCCCAGATCCAGTTCGGTGCACTCGACGTCCAGCCCCTCGCCTTCCGACACCACATCGAGGACGCGGCGAGCCTCCCGGACGACCTCCTGTCCGATTCCGTCACCGGGGATGAGTGCGATGCGCGGCATGTGGCAAAGTGTCGGTGGGAGCGCTTCGATCTTGAAAGGCTCGCCAGATCGGAGGAAAGGGAAAAGGGTTGGTGGACGGCGGGCCCTTCCGGACCGCCTCAGTCGGCGGGCGAGGCCACGACGATATGGCCGCCGCCGCGCTGCCGGTTCCCGACGAGCGCGTACACGTAGCGGGCTTCGGGTGCGCCTTCGAACGACACCACGAAGCGGGCATCGAGTTCCACCATGGGAGGAGACCGGTCCTGGCCGGTCCGCTCGAGGAACGCGCGCGCCGAGTCGGGGATGCTGTCCAGGACGAAGTGTACTTCGTGGACCATCCGGTCGGCGGTGACGAACTGCACGTAGTCCCCAGGCCGGACGGTCAGGGTGTCGGGCTCCGCGCGTTCACCGACACCCGTGGAGATGCGGATGGTGTGGACCCGGTCGTCCTCGGTGAGGCCCAACTCGCTCTGCAGGACCTGGTCGGGCATGAGAGCAGGGTCGGGCCGCTCGCAGGCCGAACCAGCCACCGCCGCCACCACGACCACCCCTAGGAGACGCCTGCCCGCTTCAGGCATCCACCTCCGTCCCGCACGAAACGCAGAAACGCCAGTCCGGCTCCACCTCGTCGCCGCACTGGGGACACGGAACCAGGCTGGCGTCGGTTCCGCAGAAGGGGCAGAAGTTGAGCGGCTCCCGCTCGGGGAGGTCGGCCCGGCACCAGAGACATGAGCCTCCCGGGACCGAACCTCTGCGCTCGGGGGCGACCATCGGCTCGGGCTCCTCCTCGACGAATTCGGGCTCCAGGGGTGTGCGACGGCGGATGCTCTCCGCCTCGCCGGCCGTGACGTCGTCGGGGCCGTCGTCCAGCTCGGCCTCGGCTGCCGCCGAAGCTTCGAGGTCATCGTCGTCGGCGAGTGCCTCGTCGTCCGCCGGGCCCTCATCGGGCACCGCGCCGTTGGCCGCGGCCGCCGTGTGCACGTCCATGTCGGGGGCCACAGCCGGCGGCCCACCCGAGTCGGCGAAGATGTCGACACCCGGCGGCACGACACCCATCTCCTCGGCGGACGCGTTGCCCTCGGCGGGAGCCAGGTCGGTCATGGCCACCGGGTCCTCGGCCTCGAGTTCCTCGTACAGGTCGGGGAGCTGATCGAGGGCCTGATGCGAGAGGTCCAGGTACGCCTGGTTCAATCGGACGTCCACGGCGGCGAACTCACGGTAGACGCCGGTGTTGGGGTTGGGCGTGTCCAGTTCGGCGCGGAGGTTCCGCAGCGCGGGCTCGGAGTCGAGGATGAGGTAGCCACCCTCCCCTGCGAGCAGGCGAACGAGGGCGTCTTCGTAGTCGCCGTTCATCTCCACGCCGATGCGGTCCCGGTGCGAGCCGTAGGGCACGAGATTCTGATAGATCTCGGCCACGGTGAACGGCTGGGTCAGATACTCCGGCCGCTGCGTCTGGATCTCCTCGATGAGCGCGCGATGGAAGCGCTCGAGCACCTGGTTCGCCATCCCCCCTACTCCTCGACTTCGAGTCGTATCAAGCCTGCCTCCACGGCGGCACGGAGGAACGCCTCGGGGTCGACGAAGGGGACTTCGATGCCGAACTCTTCGTGCCACCGCTCGGCCATCCGACGCATGTAGTCGGAGATGCCTTCGTGGCGGAAGCCGGCCTGGTCCCTCATCTGCCGGACGATCTCGTGCCAATCGCCTCGCAGAAGATAGCCGTCGGCGGTGCGGATCACACGGTCCTCGTCCTCGTCGGGCCCGGCTTCGAAGAGCTCGAGCTGACTGGGGTCGAAGTACCCGTCGGGGTCGTGGGCGCCCATGCGGGCCTCCACGTCGGCGAGGAGCCGGTCGATGGGATCGTCGACCTCCTCGAGTTCGCGAAGGCGGGACTCCCAGGGAACCAGCCGGGGGTCGGCCGACTCCATGTGCCATAGCGTCCGCTTCAACTCCATGAGCCGCCACACGGCCAGCGGATCCCAGTGCTCCTGAGGCGGGACCCGCTCGAACTCCCGGAGCGAGCCCTCCCAGTCGCCCCGGTCGTACAGGAGGTGACCGAGGTAAACGCGTGCTTCGTAGAGATCGGCATCCAGGCGCAGAGCCCGACGGATCTGGCGACCCGCCCCTACCTCGTCGCCCAGCCGGTGGAGGGCGTAGCCCAACGAAGCGGCGGCCTCGGCGCTGTCGGGCCGGCTCGCCGCAGCCTTGGCGAAGATGTCGCGGCACTCCCCGTACATGGCGGCCCGGTACAGGGCCCGACCCATGGTGAGCATGAGCTCGATGTCGTCGTCGAAGCCCATCTCGGCGACCTGCCGGAAGTACCCCAACGCCGCATCCCGCTCGCCGAACCGGAGGAGCGTCTCACCGAGTCCCACGAGGGCGTCCTCGTGACCCGGATCGAGGACGGCGGCACGCTCGAAGGCGTGCCGGGCCCACGCGAACTCCTCACGGGCGAGGCGGGCGTATCCCATGCCGACGTAGAGCTCGACGGCGTTGGGGTAGAGCGCCAGCCCCTCCTTCAGCATCTCCAGGGCCGCGTCGTAATCGCCGTCGTTGTAGAGCCGGTGCGCCTGCTCGTCGTATTCCTCAGAACTGAGGAAGCCTTCAGCCATCCAGACCCTCAGGCATCTAGACCGTTCGTCTCCTCGACCACCAGGCCGCAACCGTTGGAGGTTCCCCCGGACCACAAGGGGTCGTTGCTCACAACCTAATGCCCTACGACAGACGGTACCAGACGCGTGTCAGGGCTTGGCGTAGGCGATCCCGCACGCGGGACAGACCAGGTCCTTGCCCGCGCGCACCAGGCGGCTCGTCGTACCGTGACGGGGACAGAAGGGATCTCCGCCGTCGTTGAGGATCTCGCGCACCTTCTTGCGTTCGGTGCGGGTGGCCTTGGGAATCGTGAGCTCGTAGCGCAACGAGGAGACGTTGCACTCGAAAATGCCCGTGGCCGAGCCGTCGTCGTTGCTCCGGATGCCCAGGAGCATGAGGAAGCCCCCGTTGGGCGACTCGACTTGCTGGCCCGCGTAGTACTGCTGCAGCAGCTGCTTCGCGTTGTCCAGCTGCAATCCGTCACCCACGTCCCGCTCCCTGTCTCGATCGGACCCGAAACGCGCTTCCGGCCCCTCGACGAGCGGGCCGGACGGGATTTTCGGGAAAAAAGTGGGCGGAAGTATAGAAGAGGTGGCCAGATCGCGCTACCCGTCCGCCGGCCGGGCCTCGAGTAGGGGAAAACGGCCCGTCCCGGGCGGGTTCCCGAGGCGTCGCGAAGGGGCATGCGAAAGGGGCCGGCGCCGTGCGGCACCGACCCCTTTTCTACTGCTTTGCGGCGGTCAGTTGACCGCGGCGTCCTCCACGACCTCTTCGACGGCCTTGGCCTTGGCCGTACCGTGGGCAATCGCGGGCTTGCAGAAACGGATTCCGATCTCGTGCAGGTTGCGGAGATCCGAATCGGACAAATCGGGATAGCGCTCCCCGATGTAGTCGATGGTCTCGTCCATCCAGTGGCGCTGATCGTCCTCTGCAGCCTGAAGTACACCGCAGCGGTGGACGTGGCTGAACAGCTCGTCCCGCGCCCGATCCAAGAGTTTCTCGTGCGACAAGTCGCCCTCCAATCATTGTTGTTTCGAAGCGCGCCTTCAGCACGCTGTAGCCCGAACGTTAGTTTCAGGCCGTCATAACCTAACCTTGAAACAGAAACAGATAAACCGGAGCGT
>CALJKZ010000615.1 GCA_937983085.1 uncultured Gemmatimonadales bacterium | reverse complement strand
TGCCTTTGAAGCTTCAGATCGAACTGGTCTACGACACGGGGTGCCCCAACGTCGACCGAGCGCGCGACCTACTGAGCGAGGTGTGCCGCGACCTCGACGTTCCAGCGGTGTGGACGGAGTGGAACAGCGAGGCCCCCGACTGTCCGCCCCGGGCCAGGAACCTCGGATCTCCCTCGGTGCTGGTGAACGGCGAAGACGTGGCGCCCGGCCCGCATCCGTGGAAAGCCCGTGAGCCTGACTCGGGACCGCGATGCCGTGTGTATCGCGACGGAAGCGCCATCATTCCCATACCGCCCAGGAACCGGATCGTCTCCGCCATCAACAAGGCGATGCAACCGGACGTCGGCTGACCGCAATCCGGCGCATGCTCCCTTCGACCCCGACGGCCTCGGCGGGATGAGCGTCCTACGGTCCCACGGCGCCATTGTCGCCTTCCTGTGCGTGGCTGCGGGCGCCCAGGCCTGGACCAGCCTGAGGACCAAGTCCCTCACGTTCGACGAGTTGACGTACATCCCGGCCGGGTACAGCTACGTGGTCACCGGCGACTACCGGATCAATCCGGAGCATCCGCCTCTGGCGAAGCTCATGGCCGGGGCGGCCCTCCTTCCGTTGGGACCCCGACTGGACCTGGGACACGACTCCTGGCAGGACGCGGAGCAATGGGGCTTCGGCGAGCACTTCTTCGAAACTTCGGGCGTGGTGACCGCTCGGCTGGTGAATGCGGCCCGGGCCCCCTTCGTCGTCCTCTTCATGGCCCTGATCGTCCTCGCCTACGGTCTCGGCAGGGAGATCTACGGCCCCAGGGCGGGGCTCGTGGCGGCGACGTTGTGCGCCTTCTCGCCGAACCTGCTGGCGCACGCTCGGTTGGCTACGACGGACTTCGTGCAGGCGTTCATGGTGGTGGCCACGGCGTACGCCTTCCTCGCCTTCAGCCGAAGGCCTTCGTTGGGGAAGGCCGTTGCCGTGGGAGTGGCCCTCGGGCTCGGACTCTTGAGCAAGTACTCCGCCGTGCTCCTCGTGGGCCTGCTCGGCCTGTGGGCCGCCGTCGCAGTCGCGCGCCGCGTCCGCCGACGGCCGGAGTGGGGTGTCGCCGATGGGACGCTCGAAGAGGCCGTACGGGCCGACCTGCCCGGGGCGATGCGGGTCGTGGGAGGTGGGCTGGCGCTCGCCGGGCTCGTGGCCCTCGCCGTGGTGAGCCTCGGGTACGCGACGCCCGGCAACCCGCTGCCCTTCCTGCGGGGCCTGGGCGTGCTCTACACCAACGTCCACATCGATCTGCCCACGTACTTCAACGGCCGATTCCATCCCGACGGGCTGTGGTACTACTTCCTCGTCGCCTTCGCCCTCAAGGCCCCCACTGCGCTCCTCGTGCTCCTCGCGCTGCGGGTGGGAGAGCAGGTGCACCGCAGAAGCGTCGACGTGGACGAGGCCCTCTACCTCTGGCTGCCCGCCGCGGTGTGGGTCGTGGCCATGACCGTGACGGCGCTCCAGTTCGGCGTTCGCTACATCCTTCCGGTCTATCCTCTCCTCTTCGTCTATGTCGGGGGCATCGCAGCGTCGCCCTTCTTTCTGGACCGGGTGCGCAGGGCGATCGTGGTGGTTCTCCTGGGCCTCTTCGCGGCGGGGTCGCTGTGGGCGCATCCCCACTACATCCCCTACTTCAACGTCCTGGCCGGCGGACCGGACAACGCCATCGAGTGGCTCGACGACTCCAACGTCGATTGGGGGCAGGATCTGCCGCTTCTGGGAGAGTGGCTCCGGGACAACGAGATCGACGACGCGACGCTGGTGCCCATGGCCTTCTACGATCCGGCGCTCTACGGCGTGCCCGGAACGGTGGTCCCTCCCGAGGTCGCCCTGCCGATCCTCGCCTCTCCGGATCCGGCGCCCGGCATCTACGCCGCGAGTGCTCATCTCCTCACGCGCGTGCGCTGGGGCGGCCAGCCCGCCATCGACCCCCTCCGGGATCTCGAGCCGCGTGTGGTGCTGGGGCACTCCATCTGGGTCTTCGACATTCCCCCTCGGTGACGCACGACGGAGGAGCCCCCGGGGTCGGTCGCCGCGTCGACGTTCTCCTCGTCGTCTTCGTCCTCGTGCTCGCCGGTTACTTCTACAACGGGTGGGGGTGGAACCAGACCGCCCGCTACGATTCCATCTGGGCCTTCGTCGAGCCGGGGCCGGACCAGGGTACGGTCCGCATCGACGGCTTCCTCGTGGACCCCGAGAACGGGATCAACACGGGGGACTGGGCGCGCAACGAGGAGCACAGTCCGCACTACTACGCCAACAAGGCTCCGGGGACCACGCTCCTAGGGATTCCGTTCTACGCCGCCCTCTTCGCAGCGGAGTCCCTCGTCGGGGTGGACCCCCTGGCGCCGGAGGCGGTCATGGTGAATGCCTACCTCATCCACCTCTTCGTCACCGTCCTGCCGCTGGCACTTTCAGCGCTCTTCTTCCGGCGCGCCCTGACGCATCTCGGTGTGCGGCCGCGACGGGCCGTGGGACTGACCCTCCTGGTCTACTCGGGGACGCTGCTTCTGCCCTTCAGCACGGCACTCTGGGGTCACACCACCGCGGCGGCCTTCGTGGTGATGGCGCTCGGGTGTTTCGTCGGTAGCGGGCGAGGCTCGTGGTTCGCCGCGGGAGCCCTGGCCGGGATGGCGGTCCTCACGGATTACGGGGCGGGTCCCTTCGCGGCGAGTCTCGTGGGTTTGGCGGCTCTGCGCCCGAACATGCGCGACCGGGTGCCGTGGATCGTGGCGGGCGGACTGGGGCCCTTCGTGGTCTTCCTCGCCTACCACTGGACGCTGTTCGGGTCTCCGTTCACCCTGGCGAGTTCGTACAGTCCGTCGGAGATGATCACCGAACGCTACGTCCTGGGGCTTTTCGGACTCCCGCGGCTCGCGGCGTTCTGGAGCCTCACGGTTTCCACGGCGAGGGGACTCTTCGTCTTCATGCCGATGATGCTCGTGGCGCTGGTCGGCGTCGCGCACATCCGGAGACACCCGCGTGCCGACCTCGGCTGGCTCGCGCTGTTCAACGTCGTGGCCGCCCTGCTCATGAACATGAGCTTCAACGCGTGGCAGGGCGGGGTGAGCGCGGGGCCTCGCTATCTCATCACGTCGCTGCCCCTTTGGGGGCTGCTGCTCGCGTTCGTCCCCGAGGGACGGCGGGCACGGACGGCCTTGATGGGGCTCGGTGCGATCTCCGTGGCCAACATGTTCGTCATCGCCGCGGTGTCGCCCATGGCGCCGGACGCTTTTCGCGGGTCACCCCTCTTCTTCAGTTGGGCCAAGGTCCTGGGGGCGGTTCAGGTGGACCTCGGGCTCGAGGCGCCTCCTCCTCCGGGTGGACCCCTCTCCCGAGGCAGCCTCCATATCTACCCGACCACCCCTCTCCGGGACTGGGGGATCCCCGTGACGAGCGCGCTCTACGAACGGTGGGCGTCGTTCAACCTCGGTGAGCGCCTGCTGGGTCTCCGCGGGACGTGGTCGTTGCTCCCGGTGATGGCGGCGGGCTGTGGTCTGGCGCTCGCCGCCCTGCGCTCGGCGGGGCCGGACGACGCCCCGCACAGGGAGGATGTCGCGTCGTAGGAGTCGGGCTATCTTCGACGCCCCGCGAACGCGCGGAGCCTCTCCCATTCAGACCCGTATCCGCATGAGCATGACCGTCGACCCCACCTCGTTCGCCCCTCGAGTCGCCCGTTCCCTCGGGCGGACCCTCCTCGCCGCCGCCGCGGCGACCGCCATCATGGTGCCGACGCTGGCGCAACCCGAAGTCGTCCAGGCCCAGACCCGATCCGTGGATGCGGTCCTCGACTCGGTCCTCCTGGCGGACTACCAGTGGCGCAATATCGGTCCTGACCGGGGAGGACGGTCCATCGCCGTGAGCGGCGTAGTTGGACAGCCGGAGGTGGGCTACTTCGGGGCCACGGGAGGTGGCCTCTGGAAGACCGTCGACGGGGGGGAGAACTGGTTCCCCGTAACCGACTTCCAGATTTCGTCGGCGTCCGTCGGCGCGGTGGCGGTGAGCGAGACCAACCCCGACCTCGTCTTCATCGGCACCGGCGAGTCGTGCATCCGGGGCAACATCCTGCCCGGTGACGGCGTGTACAGGAGCCGCGATGCCGGCGCGACGTGGGAAAAGGTCGGCTTCGAGGATTCCGACGCCATCAGCAAGATCCGCATCCATCCCACCAACCCCGACATCATCTACGTCGCGTCCTTCGGGAAGTACTCGGCGCCCAGCGAGGAGCGGGGCGTCTTCCGGAGCACGGACGGCGGCGACAGTTGGGAGCGGGTCCTGTACCGGAACGACGAGACCGGCGCCGTCGACCTGGTCATCGACCGCAACGATCCCGACGTCCTCTACGCCGCGCTCTGGGAGGCATTCCGCAAGGAGTACACGGCTTCGTCGGGCGGCCCGGGAAGCGGGATGTTCAAGAGCACCGACGGCGGCGACAGCTGGACGGAGATGACCCGCAACGAGGGCATGCCCCAGGAGGGGGTCGTCGGCCGCATCGGCCTCGCCGTCTCCAGCGCGGACTCGGACCGGGTCTACGCGTTGTTCGAGCACGACGACGGCGGGCTCTTCAGCAGTGACGACGGTGGCGACTCGTGGGAGCTGGTCAACGACGAGCGGCGCATCCGTCAGCGCGCCTTCTACTACACCCACGTCTTCGCCGATCATCAGGATCCCGACGTCGTCTACATGCAGAACACCCGGATCTTCCGTTCCACCGACGGGGGTGAGACGCTCGAGATCATCGACAACGGGACCCACGGCGACCATCACGATCTCTGGATCGATCCCGATGATCCCGCCCACCTCATCGACGGCAACGACGGCGGCGGTGCGGTGAGCTTCGTCACGGGGCAGGAGTGGACGGACCAGGAGTTCTCCACGGCCCAGTTCTACCAGGCCGTGACGACTGCACACGTGCCCTTCCACGTCTGCGGTTCCCAGCAGGACAACAGCACCCTGTGCCTGCCCTCGGACTGGAACGCCGGCCGCCTCGGCAACGACGACGTGAACCCCTTCGCCGGCCAGCCGAACAGCATCACCGAAGGCTCGATGGAGTTCGCCTACGTGGTGGGCGGCGGTGAGCCGGGCTACATCGCTCCCGATCCCAAGAACCTGGACGTCTTCTTCGCCGGGACGAACAACGGCCGCTACCTCGACAAGTACAACAAGGAGCTCGACATCCGCCGGGAGGTGAACCCCTACCCGTGGTTCTACTCCGGCGAGCCCGCCTCGGAGATGGTGGAGCGGTGGCAGTGGACGTTCCCCATCCTCTTCTCACCCCTCGATCCCGACGTCATGTACACGTCGTCGAATCGGCTGTGGCGGACGGACGACGGGGGCAATACGTGGGACCAGCTCAGCCCAGACCTGACCCGGGCCGACCCCATGACGCTCGGTCGTTCCGGCGGCCCCATCACCGGGGACATGAACGGGCCCGAGGTCTACGCCACCATCTTCGCCGTCGGTCCCGGAAAGGTGGACATGGACGTCATCTGGACCGGCTCGGACGACGGGCTCGTGCACGTCACGCGCGACGGGGGGGAGAGCTGGACCGACGTCACGCCACCCGACATGCCCGACTTCGGGCGGGTGAGCCAGATCGACGCCTCCGCCTTCGACGCGGGCCGGGCCTACATCTCCGTACGCAAGCCGCTCCTGGACGACCGCCGGCCCTACATCTGGAGGACGTCGGACTTCGGCGCCACGTGGACGAAGATCGTGAACGGGATCCGCGACGACGCGTACGTCAACGCGGTCCGCGAGGACCCCAACCGGCGGGGACTTCTGTACGCCGGCACCAACCACGGCGTATACGTCTCCTTCGACGACGGCGCCAACTGGCAGGAGTTGAACCCGGGCTTCCCGGATCTTCCGGTGACCAACGTGGTGGTCGAGCACAACGAGCTGGCCATCGCGTCCCACGGGCGCGGCTTCTGGGTTCTCGACAACATGGCGCCCATCCGCCAGGCCGAGCGTGGCATGACCGAGGAGGCGGTTCGCCTCTTCGATCCGCCCGCCGCGTTCCGCTCCACGGACGGCGTGGTCCTGTCGTACTGGCTCCGCGAAGAGCCGTCGGAGGCGAAGCTCGAGGTGGTCAGCCTCTCCGGTGAGGTCCTCAGGACGTTCGAGCCCGCCGTAGAGGGTGAGGAGCGAGACCGGTGGTCCGGAGCCGCGCTGCCCGTGGAGGCGGGTCTCAATACGCTGCGGTGGGACCTCACCGCCGACGGCTGGACCGCGTTTCCCCGGATGATCCTGTGGGGTGTCAGGACGCATACGCCGACGCTGCCGCCGGGGCAGTACACGCTCCGGCTCACCGTGGACGGTCGTGTGGAGACGTCGTCGTTGGAGATCCGTCGACACCCGTGGATCGAGGACGTCACCGATGACGACATGCGAGCCCAGTTCGACTTCGCCATGGAGATCCGGGACCGGGTGGAGGATGCCAACCAGGCGGTCATCGCGATTCGCCGGATGCGCACTCAGGTCATCGAGCGCACCGAGGCCAGTGACGACCGGGAGCTGCGCGAGGCGCTGCACGAGTTGATGACGGCGGCCGGCGAGGTGGAAGCGAACATCTATCAGGTGCGGAACCGCTCCGGTCAGGATCCGCTCAACTTCCCCATCAAGGTGAACAACCGACTGGCCAACCTCCTTTCCATGGTTGAGCAGGGTGACGGCGCTCCCAACGACGGCATGCGGGAGGTCTATCAGATCATGAGCGATGAGCTCCAGGGGTATCTGGATGCCCTGGAGGGGGTCTGGTACGACGAGTTGGCAGCCGCCAACGAGCGGTTGGCCGAGCTCGGGATGGAGGCGTTGGATCCGTTCGATGCGGCAACGGCGATCTGGGCGCCGGAGGGGATGTGACCTCCTCGTGCGTTCATGGCGTGGCGTCCGGGGCTCCCTCGCCGGAGACCGCTCGCCCGTCTGCCTGCCCAGACGGGACAGCGGGTAGAGGGCTCGCTACGGAGGGGGGCCGACCGGGTCCCCCCTCCGAGTCTCCCGCGAGGGAGCCCCGGACGCCGCGCCACGGACAGCACGTATCGACAAGGGGCGTGGAAGGACGAGGAAAATGAGGGTGCGCGGCCGGAGATTGTTTGGGTTGGGCCTGTCGTGCGTACTGACGGTCGTCGCCGGAGCGTGTGATTTCCTGACGGGTCCCGAGTTCGCCCTGCGGGTGGCCACGGTCAATGTGCCCGAGGTGCCTCCCTCCGTACCGTCGACGGTGACGGCCGGGGAGCCGTTCGTGGTCGAGATTCCGGACGTGCGCACGTGCCCTCCGACACTAAGCCCAATAGAAGAAAAAGAA
>CALJKZ010000614.1 GCA_937983085.1 uncultured Gemmatimonadales bacterium | reverse complement strand
ATCCGGTGCGGCGTGAAACGGCCCGCATCGCCCTCGAGCGCCTCGTCGAGGATGGTCGCATCCATCCCGGGCGTATCGAGGAAGTCGTGGAGAAAGCTGCCGACGAGGTCGACGCGGCCATGGTGGAGGCGGCGGAGGAGGTGCTCTACGAACTGGGCATTCACAACGTCCATCCCGAGGTGGTGGAGACACGGGGACGGCGGCGGTTCCGGAACTCGCCCGGGAGGTCGCCCTCCGGGCCGGCTCCATGGCGGCCGAGATGGGGCTCGATGTCCAGGGCACCAAGCGCGCCGCCATCCTCCACGATGTAGGCAAGGGGATGACCCACGAGCATGAGGGGACCCATGTCGAGCTTGGGTATCGGCTGTGCAAGAAGCATGGCGAGACCGAGCTGGTGCTCAACGCCATCAAGGCCCACCACGACGAGGAGCCGCACTTCTTTCCCGAGACGTTCCTGGTCACCGCCGCCGACGCCATCAGCGGCTCCCGGCCCGGTGCGCGGCGGGAGATGTTCGACGGCTACGTGAAGCGCCTCGAGAAGCTCGAGGAGCTGGCCAAGGAGCAGGAGTGCGTGTCACGCTGCTTCGCCATCCAGGCGGGTCGCGAACTCCGCGTGATGGTGGAGCCCGACCGGGTGGGCGACGGTCAGATGGCTCAGATCTCCGAGACCGTGGCGCGGCGCATCGAGAGCGAGCTGCAGTATCCGGGGCAGATCAAGGTGGTGGTGGTGCGGGAGACCCGGGCGGTGGACTTCGCGCGGTAGGCTCACCGGGTAGGCACCCCGGCGGACCTTGTTAGATTGAGGGCTTCCTCGGAGCTCGCAGGCGACCCGCGGTCGTCTGCGCAGCGTGACCCCCCTCGAGCCATCCCCAGCCTCGATGCCCGCTCAGATCATTTCCGGTCGTGACATCGGTGAGGAGATCCGCACCGAACTCGCCGAGACCGTCGCTCAGATGAAGGAAGCCTCCGGCGTCGTTCCCGGGCTCGCGACCGTCGTCGTTGGAGAGGATCCCGCCTCGCAGATGTACGTCGGCATGAAGAACAAGGCCGCTGCGAAGCTGGGTATCCACTCCCGGCAGATCACGCTGCCGGCCGACACCTCCGAAGACGAACTCCTGGGGGTCGTCCAGGGACTGAACGCGGACCCGGAGATCCACGGGATCCTCGTGCAGCTGCCTTTGCCCGACCACATCGACGAAGGAGCGGTCATCGAGGCCATCGACCCGTCGAAGGACGTGGACGGCTTCCACCCCATCAACGTCGGACGACTGGCCACCGACTCGGGCGATTTCTTCGCTCCGTGCACCCCGGCGGGCGTCATCGAGATGTTGGTGCGCAGCGGCCACGATCCCAACGGCAAGCACGTGGTGGTGGTGGGTCGGTCGAACATCGTCGGGCGCCCGCTGGCCTCCCTCCTCATGAGGAAGGCGCCAGGCGGAAACGCCACGGTTACGGTCGCCCATTCGCGGACGCCCGATCTGGGTGCGGTGACCCGCGAAGCCGAGATCCTCATCGTGGCCATGGGCCGACCGGAGATGATCACCGCCGACATGGTCCGGGAGGGTGCCGTGGTCATCGACGTGGGAACGAACCGCGTCGACGATGCGTCCCGTGAGAAGGGATACCGTGTCTGTGGCGACGTTCTCTTCGACGAGGTCTCGGAGAAGGCGGCCGCCATTTCGCCGGTGCCCGGCGGCGTCGGCCCCATGACCATCACCATGCTTCTCGCCAACACGGTCGCCTCGGCGGCGCACGCCGCCGGCTTCGAGGCGTAGCCCACCTCGCCGTGACCGACGACGGGAGCCTGGACCTCTTCGAGGACCTCGACGACGCGGAGTCGGAAGGCACGACATCCGGGGCGACCGCCGCCCCGCGCGAGGCGCCGGAGGCGGCCAAGCCCGCCGGGCCCAAGGTCTGGTCCGTCTCGCAGGTGAACCGGGCGGTGCGGGGGCTCCTCGAAAGCAGCGTCGAACCCCTCTGGGTGGGAGGCGAGGTCGCCAACTGGACGCGGTCTCGCGCCGGCCACTGCTACTTCACCCTCAAGGACGACCGGGCCCAGCTGAAGAGCGTCATGTTCGCCCGCGAAGCCGACCGGCTGCCCGCCGACCCCGACGAGGGAAGCCAGGTACGCGTCTTCGGCGACCTGACCCTCTACGAAGCCCGCGGGGACTATCAGATGGTGGTGCGCCGCCTCGAGGCCGACGGAGCCGACGGGCTGTGGAGGAAGGCCTTCGAGGAGCTGCGGGCCCGCCTCGAGGCCGAGGGGCTCCTGGCGGCCGAGCGTAGGCGACCGCTCCCACGGTACCCGAGAACGGTAGGGGTGGTGACGTCGCCCACGGGAGCGGCGTTCCGCGACGTGCTCTCGGTCCTGGGGCGCCGGGCCCCCTGGGTCCGGGTGGTGCTCTGTGGAAGTCGGGTACAGGGCGATGGGGCCGGAACGGAGATCGCCGCGGCTCTTCGTCGCCTCGACGCGTCGGGCCAGGCGGACGTCATCATCATCGGACGGGGCGGTGGCTCCCTCGAGGACCTGTG
>CALJKZ010000613.1 GCA_937983085.1 uncultured Gemmatimonadales bacterium | reverse complement strand
GAGGGCGACGGGGTCTTCGAGTCCATCCGCGAGCCGATCCGGATCGGGCGCGAGGCGGAGATCCCGGTGCAGATGACCCATCACAAGATCGGGGCGTGGCGCAACTTCGGTCGGGCGTCCGAGTCGCTGGCCCTCATCGAGGAGGCTCGGGCAGGAGGCGTGGACATCACCTACGACCAGTCTCCGTACACGGCGTCGACCACGGGTCTGTCGGCCATCATTCCGAGGTGGGCACAGGAGGGTGACGGTCTTGCCGGACGGCTGCGCGATCCGGGCACGCGGGCGCGTGTCGTGGAGGAGATGATCGAGTGGGTGGAGATGCGTTTCGCCGGGGATCCCTCGAAGATCCAGCTCGTGTCGTGTGACTTCGAGGACGACAACGCTGCCTTCCCCGAAGAGATGGCAGGACTGACGTTGGCCGACGTGCTCGTCGCTCGGGACGACCCCGCCACGCCCGAAGCCGTTGCCGATCTCATTCTCGAGATCGATGCCGCCGGAGGGTGCGGAGCCATCTTCCACGGCTTCGACGAACGCGACGTGCAGACCCTGCTCACCGGGGAACACGGCATGATCGGGTCGGACGGAAGCCTGGTGCGCTACGGGGAGGCCAGTCCCCATCCTCGCGGTTACGGGACGTTCCCGAGAGTCCTGGGGCGCTACGTGCGTGAGCTCGGAGTGATCTACTTCGAGGAGGCCGTGCGACGGATGACCTCGGCGCCGGCGCACCGTCTGGGCTTCCACGATCGCGGCCGGATCGCCCCGGGCATGGTTGCCGACATCACCGTCTTCGATCCGGAGACGGTCGTCGATCGGGCCACGTTCCAGAACCCGCACCAGTATCCGGTGGGCATTCGCTTCGTATTCGTGAACGGTGTGCTCGTGGCCCGAGATGGTCGCGTCACGGGAGAGCGCCCGGGTGTCGTTCTACGCAGGAGTACGAGGTGAAGAGACGGAGTTCAGGGGTGCGACCCACGCGCGGGGCCGGTGCCGGCCTCGCTCTTGTGCTCTTGCTGACGGCGTGCGGCAGCGACCCGGCAGGGCCCATCGAGCCCCGCCCGCCCCTCGGCCCCACCATCTTCATGGATCCCGACATCATCACCTCGGCCGACGCCACGAGCCTCGTCGCGGTGAGCGAGGCCGGTATGGGCGATCGACTCATGTTCGACCGACGGGAGGATGACTTCGTCTCCTACGAGGCACACCTCTTCGACGCGACGTACGACGACGGGATGGCCATCGAGGTGCAGGTGAACCCCGAGTTCGACGGGGCCGCGGCGCTCGCCGCCGCCGAGACGTATGCGGCGGCCATCGGACGGCTGCCGGCCTTCCTTCGCGCGGATGTCGAGACGGTGTGGATCCACCAGGGTGACGAAGACTTCGGAGGCGGCAACGCCAACATCCTCATCCACACGGATCGGGCCCACGACTACGAGTCCGAGGGGATCCTCGAGGAGGCCATGATCCACGAGGCGGCGCACACCTCCCTCGATGCGGCTCACGCCCGGTCCGCGGGGTGGATCGCGGCCCAGGAGGCCGACGGCAACTACATCTCCCAGTACGCCAAGGACAACGACTCCACCGAGGATCTGGCCGAAACCCTCGTGCCCTTCATTGCGGTGGAATACCGGTCGGACCGGATCACCGCCTTCCTCGAGTCGACCATACGGAGCGCAATCCCGGCTCGCATCGAGTATCTGGCCTCCCAGGGCTTCGCGCTTCACCCCTTCGACTGAAGAATCGACACATCCAGGAGACTCCATGGACCGACGCCGCTTTCTCGGAACCGCAGCCGCCGGAAGTGCCGGACTGACCCTCGGCTCCGGAGGGTGCGCCCCTGGGGAGGGCGAATCGACGGCAGGCGCAGACGGCGGGGTCGGCGTCCGGCCGTTCGAGCTCGACGAGATCACCGTCGGGGAGCTTCAGGCGAGCATGGAGTCGGGAGAGCGCACGGCACGCTCCATCACCGAGCTGTGCCTCCAGCGGATCGAGGAGTTGGACGGGCAGGGTCCCGAGCTACGCTCCATCATCGAGACCAATCCCGACGCGCTGGAGATCGCCGACCGCCTCGATGCGGAGCGGCGCGAGAGTGGCCCTCGCGGTCCGCTCCACGGGATCCCCGTGGCCATCAAGGACAACATCGATACGGCTGACGGCATGACGACGACGGCGGGATCGCTAGCGCTCGAGGGGTCCATCCCGCCGCGAGACTCGTTCCTGGCGGAGCGCCTCCGGGAGGCCGGTGCCATCATCATCGCCAAGGCGAACATGAGTGAGTGGGCCTACTTCCGGGGCTACCGCGCCAGCAGCGGCTGGAGCGCGCGAGGGGGGCAATGTCGCAACCCGTACGCCCTCGACCGGAATCCGTGCGGGTCGAGCTCGGGCTCGGGCGTCGCCGTATCGGCGAGCCTCGTGCCCCTGACCATCGGGACGGAGACGGGTGGATCCATCATGTGTCCGTCGTCCATCAACGGCGTGGTGGGCATCAAGCCCACGGTGGGACTGTGGAGTCGATCGGGCATCATTCCCATTTCCCACTCCCAGGACACCGCCGGGCCGATGGCCCGCACCGTACGGGACGCGGCCATCCTCCTCGGGCCCCTCACCGGTGTTGATTCCCGGGACGAGGCCACCACGGCCAGCGACGGGAACGCCCATGACGACTACACGCAGTTCCTCGACGCCGACGGTCTCCGGGGCGCCCGCATCGGTGTCGCCCGGAGTCTGGCGAACACCTTCGATCCCAGGGTCGTGGAGCTCTTCGACGACGCCGTCGCCGCCATGGCCGATGCTGGAGCCGTCATCGTCGACCCGGCCAACATGGACGCGTCGGCCTGGAACGATCCCCTCTCCCTCGTCCTCCTCGAGTACGAGTTCAAGCACGACCTGAACCAGTACCTGGCCAGCCTGGGCCCCGATGCGCCGGTGAGGACCCTCGCCGACGTCATCGAGTTCAACGAACGGAACGCCGATGTCGAGATGCCGTTCTTCGGTCAGGAACGCCTCTACGACGCCCAGGCACGGGGTCCCCTCACCGATCCCGAGTATCTGGAGGCCAAGCGCACCATCCAGCGGAATACCCGGGAGGAGGGTATTGACCGGCCCGTCCTCGAGCACCGACTCGACGCAGTCGTGGCCCCGACCATGGAGGTGGCGTGGGTGACCGACCACATCCGGGGAGACCGGCTGGAGGGTGGAAGCAGCGCCGGGCCGGCGGCCATCGCCGGCTACCCGGACATCAGCGTGCCCATGGGATTCCTCGGTGGGCTGCCCGTGGGCATCTCCTTCTTCGGGCGGGCTTGGACGGAGCCGACGCTGCTGCGGGTGGCCTACGCGTACGAGCAGGCGACGAACCATCGGCAGGCGCCGACGTACGTGGCGACGCTGGGGTAGTTCCGGGGGCGCCGCCACCGGCTCCGGGGGGGGCGGGTCGAGCTACGGATTCCGGCCGATGATGGCTCGAACCGACCCGTTCGCCTACAATCATCGGCTCGACCCGACCCACCCCAGTGAACGCGTCATGAACAATCCATTCTTTCGGCTCCGCCACGCCACCACGGTCGCTCTCCTCGCCGTCGCCGCCTGCACCGGCGCCGAGCCCGCGGCCGAATCCGAGGCCGATCTCGTCGAGCGCGCCCGCGGCATCCACGAGCGGGTGATCACCCTCGACACCCACGTCGACATCAACACCGCCAACTTCACCGCCCAGCGGAACTACACGCAGGACCTGCCGACACAGGTGGACCTGCCGAAGATGGAGTCCGGCGGGTTGGACGTGGCCTGGCTCATCGTCTACACGGGGCAGGGGCTCTTGAATGCCGACGCGTACGCCGACGGTTATGCCAATGCCGTGGACAAGTTCGACGCCATCCACCGCCTCACCACCGAGATTGCGCCGGACCGGATCGAGCTCGCTCTCACCTCCGACGATGTCCGTCGCATTGCCGCCGAAGGAAAGAGCGTGGCGATGATCGGAGTGGAGAACGGCTATCCCATCGGGGAGGACATCGGGCGGGTGGAGGAGTTCCACGAGCGGGGAGCGCGCTACCTGTCCCTGGCCCACAACGGTCACAGCCAGTTGGCGGATTCGAACACCGGCGAGGGGTCGGGTGAGTGGCTCCACAGTGGCTTGAGCGACCTTGGGCGCGAGGCTGTCGCGGAGATGAATCGCGTGGGGATCATGATCGACCTGTCCCACCCCTCGAAGGAAGCGAATCTCGAGACGCTTGCCCTCACCCGCGCGCCGGTCATCGCGTCCCACTCGGCGGCGCGTGCACTCGGCGAGCACAGCCGCAACATGGACGACGAGCAGCTGCTGGCCCTGGCCGAGAACGGCGGCGTCATCCAGACCGTGGCCTTCCGGAGCTACTTGAACCCCGAGAAGAACGACGCCCACAACGCGGCCGCCCAGGAGATCATTGCCCAGGTCGCCGATGAGATGGGCTTCGAGCTGCCCCCGGGTGGTCGCGGTGCCTTGTTCCGGGCCATGCAGGCCATGACCGACGCGGAGCGCGAGGCGTACATGGCCGAGTATCAGCGCGTCCAGGCCGCGGCGGCGCCACGCATCCGCGAGGAAGTGTATCCGGTGGCGCCGCCGGTGAGCGTCTCCGACCTGGTGGACCACATCGACTACATGGTGGAGCTCATCGGCCTGGAGCACGTCGGCATCAGCTCGGACTTCGACGGAGGGGGTGGCGTGGAGGGATGGGACGACGCTTCGGAGACCTTCAACGTCACGCTGGAGCTGGTGCGGCGCGGCTACAGCGAGGAAGAGATCGACATGCTGTGGAGCGGCAACCTCCTCCGGGTCCTGGATGAAGTCCAGGCGGTGGCCGCGGAGATCCAAGCGGGAGGCTGACGGAGGGCGGCCGGCCCCCCAAGGTCCCTGGACTGGCTCCTCGGGGCGCCCTGGGCTTACGTTGCCCGCCCTTTCCATCCCCCCCAGGGTGAGAACTGTGACAAACGAGGGTCTTGGTGGCCCGAGGGTCCCGGGTGGACCCCACCACCCCGCGGGCCACGTGCCCGGCAGGCCGCTTCCCGCCGGCGAGGAGCACGAGCTCCTCATCGTCACGCCCCCCAGGGAGGTGCCTCGTGACCACGCGATCCATCGATGCACGGCCGCCCTGCATGGGGGCCGACCCCTGCATCGACTGCTGACGGATGCGGAGCTGAGACAGTACCGGGCTCCCACCGACGAGCACCTCTCGGCGATCTACGACTTCGCCCGTCAGCATGGCTTCAGGATCGTGGAGGTCTCCGACACCCGCGGCGACATCCGCATGAGAGCGCCCGTAGGGGCCATCAATGCTGCCTTCGGCGTGACGCTGAACCGCTACACCCATCATGGGGTCGGGTATCACGGCCACGACGGCCCGGCCCGCATGCCGACCCACATACAGCGTGCGAAGTCGGCGGTGCTCGGACTTCACGGAGCTCCGCACCATCGTAGGCGGGCGCCTGCGGCCGCCGAGAGGCTCGTGAGTCCTCAGGAGATCATCGAGCGGTACCGCTTTCCCGACCTGGGGGACGCGCGACCCGGTCGGATTGCGGTGCTCGAGTTCGGCGGCGGCTACTATGCGGAGGACCTGGACGCCTTCGAGGCCGGCACGAGCGGGCGCGTTCGCGCCCACCGGGTGCCCGGAAGTCGTGGCATCAAGAGCAACCGTCCCATGCCCCGGCAAGCTCTGGAGGCTTTCGCGCGCGCGTGGGTGAAGGGCGGGAAGCCGGAGGGAGCCACCAAGGAGGACTTCACGGAGTTCGTGAACACCGTCGAGGTCACCATGGACATCGAGCTCGTCGCCTCTCTCCTTCCGGATGTCCCCATCGACGTGTACTTCGGCCCCCCTGGAGTCGACGGATGGTGGCGTACGCTCTGGGCGGTGCTGGGCCATCCGGTAGGTGAGCCCGCAACGGGCACGGAGCCCCCCGCGGCGCTTTCCATCAGTTGGTCATGGCCCGAGGTCCGCTTCGGAACGCAGGGGCTCAAGCTCATCGACCACGCGCTGCACGTCCTCACCGCGAGTGGGGTCACGGTGTGCTGTTCGTCCGGAGACGACGGCTCGAGCGGCGGATACCCGGCTCCGTACGCCGCCGTGCACTTCCCGGCCTCGAGTCCTCACGCGTTCTCGGTCGGGGCGACCATGCTGACCGACGTGTCCAATCCGGTCGAGTCGGACGAACTCGCGTGGAGCACGAGCAAGGCGCCCGAGATGGCGAGCAGCGGGGGGATGAGTGGCTACTTCCCGCTGCCTGCCTTCCAGCAGGGGATCCATGCGGCGCCGCTTCCGACAACGTGGCGTGCCGATCCCGCGCGTCCTCAGCCGGGGCGCTGGGTTCCGGATGCTTCGGCCTTGGGCGGCTTCCAGGTGCGAACGTGGGTAGGAGGTATCGAGTTCCCCGGTGGGGGTACCAGCGCGGCGACCCCGATGTGGGCCGCGCTCGTCGCGCGGATGTCGGGGATCCTGGGGCGTCGGCTCGGGCCGGTGCATCACCTGCTGTACTCGAGCCGGGATACGTCGGTCATGCGGGATGTGGTGAAGGGATCGAACGACATCACGACGATCGGTGGCTACAAGGCAGGGCGTGGGTGGGATCCGTGCACCGGGACCGGCGTGCCCAACGGGGAAGCCCTGCTCCAGTCACTTTCCCGATGGCTCGCGGATCCGAGCGCGTCCTGGTCCGAGACCGTGAACCTCGACGGCCATTACCATGGGTGGGCCCTGCCCGGCGAGGGCGTCGTGCTGCTCTCGGAGCGCGAGGACCGGCTGCTGTACGGTCCGCTGTACGCGGCGCTGGTGCCACTGCTCTCCCGCGGGCTCAGCACGCAGCAGATCCTCCTCTCCCTGGGGCAGTGGCCGGCGTCCGAGGTCTTGTATGCCATCGACTCACTCCGGGACATGGGCGTCGTGGCCAATGGTGCGACTCCGTCGCGGGCGTCGGAGGGCATCGGGGACTCGACCGGCCTACCACCGGGGCTCGACCCAATCGAGATACGGCGTGGCCTCGAGGCGCACGGCGTACACCCGGTCGTGATTCCCGTCGCCGGCGCTCCGAGGCAGGTGGTGTTCGTGGACGACTACCTCAGGGTCGAGCTCCTCGGGCTCAACCGGATGGCCCTGCGGAGTGGCACCCCCTGGCTGCTTGCCAAGCCGGTCGGTGAAGTGAGCTGGGGCGGCCCGTGGTTCGTTACCGGCCAAACCGGCTGCTGGGCGTGCCTGGGGAAAGGTCTAACGTACACCCGTGAAATCGAGGGATGGCTCGCCCGACGGCTCGGGTTGCCCGGGCTACCCCTTCCGCCTCAACCCACGACGGAGCCTTCGTTTCGCGCCGCTTTGTCGACGATTTCGGGGTGCGTCGCATCCTTCATTCGTGCGGGCGAGGGTGGGCACGCCCCCAATTCGTTGTGGACGCTCGACTCTGTCTCGGGCGATCGGCATCGCCACCGCTTCTCGCGCCGGCCACAGTGCCCGGAGTGCGGTGACCCTCAACTGATGTACCGGCAGGGTGTGCGCCCGCCGACTCTTCAGAAGGGTCGGAAGAAGCACACGACAGACGGGGGCCATCGAATCGCAGCACCCCGAGAGGTCGTGAACCGCCTCGAGCGACATGTCGATCCCATTACGGGGGTGATCCGGGAGATCGAAGAGGTGCCGGTGGAAGGGGCGAAGCACTTCCATGTGTTCCTGGCCGGGAACAACCCCGGACGAAGTGCCCCGACGCTCGGTCACCTGCGGGCTGGGCTCCGCTCCAGAAGCTGTGGCAAGGGCAAGAGCGAAGACCAGGCGAGAGCCAGCGCGCTGGCCGAGGCCGTGGAGCGCTACAGCGCCCAGTTCCAGGGCGACGAGCCTCGCGTGACGGGATCGCTTGCGTCACTCGGGGAACTGGCTGTCGATCCCCGGCTTTGTCTCGGCTACAGCGCACGGCAGTACGCGAGTCGTCATCCCACGACGGGGCGCTCGGAATCACGCCGGGCCCCGGAGCTGGAGTGGGTTCCCCCGCCGTTCGAGCCGAACACCACCATGGAGTGGACCCCTGCGTGGCCCCTCGGATCGGACTCGTACCGCTTGGTACCGACGATGTACGCGTACTACGGCTATCCCGTAGCTCCGCACGAGGCGTTCTGTCCCGGTGACTCGAATGGGGCGGCCGCGGGGAACTCCATCGAGGAAGCCGTCCTGCAGGGGTTCCTCGAGCTCGTCGAACGCGATGCGGTGGGAATCTGGTGGTACAACAGGCTCCAACGACCCGGGCTCGATCTGGAGTCGGTCGATGACGACTACACCGCGGAACTCCGGGGCGAGTACCGCGCTCTCGGACGCGACCTGTGGGTGCTGGACCTGACCACCGATCTGGAGATTCCCGTTCTCGCCGCCGTGAGTCGGAGGGTGGATGGGCCTTCGGAGGGCATCCTCTTCGGCTTCGGGGCGCACCTCGACCCGGAGGTCGCCCTCGGTCGCGCCCTGACGGAGCTCAATCAGATGGTGGCCCAGGAACTCGGACCGCGACGATCGCACCTGCTCTCGGGTGCCCTCGGTCACTGGCTTCAGACCGCTACACTCAACGAGTGCGAGTATCTTGCGCCCACGGAGCGGACGCGGACCCTGAGTTCATACTCCATCCCGCTGCACGACGACCTCCGCGACGACGTCCACTGGTGTGCGGACAACTTGCGAAATCGGGGCCTCGACCTCCTTGTAGTCGATCAGACCCGCCCTGATATCGGCATGCCGGTGGTCAAAGTCGTCGTGCCCGGACTTCGGCATTTCCGACCCAGGTTCGGACCTGGTCGGCTGTACGACGTGCCCACCCAGATGGGCTGGCAAAGCACCCCGCTTCCCGAGGAGGCTCTCAACCCCATCCCGTTCATGCTCTAGCAGGCTCCTCCCCCCCACCGACGCGAGCGTCGGAAGGAACTGGCGAATGCAGCGACCCAACCCTCACAACGTGTACGCCAACGCGATCGCGAAGGCGTGGCGTGACGAGGACTTCAAGACACGGCTTCTGGACGACCCCGCCGCCGTCCTCACGGAGATGGGAATCGAATTCCCGGAAGGCGTCGAGGTTTCGATCCACGAGGATACGCCGGATACCCTCAACCTCGTGCTCCCGGAGCGTCCCGCCCACAACGGGGACCGAGTCGGCAACGTGGAATCCGATGAAGGAACCCGGGAGCGCGGTACGTCCTCACCCCCCCCACCGGAGTACAGCAACGCCATGAACAACTTCTGCATGACCTCACCGTCCCCGAACTTCTGTCACCACCATCATTGCAACGCCGGGGGTGGCAACTTCTGCGAGGGTGGCGGAGGGGGGGCGAACTTCTGCTTCCCACCGTCGGAGAATTTC
>CALJKZ010000612.1 GCA_937983085.1 uncultured Gemmatimonadales bacterium | reverse complement strand
CTTTCACCTCCGTGGTGAGCAGGCTTCCAGGGCGCCGAGCCCGAACCCACAGCGCTCCGGATTCGTGAAGTCCCCACGCCCGGGTCTCCAGCGTGAAGGGGAGGCTCACAGGCTCTGAGCCGGAGGGGAGCGACCAACCGGTCAGGTCCACAGGCTCCACGGGGATCATCCCCCGACCTCCTGCCAGCATGACGTCCACCTCCGCCGGACCGTTCCACTCCAACTCGATCACGCCGTCGATCTCGTCCCCCTCCGTGGCCCGGTCGCGGTCCAGGGTAATGCTGCCACGAATGTCGAGAGGTCGCCGGTCGCGGAGACCCATGGCCACGAGGGCGAGGAAGGGAGCGCCGAGGGCGACGAGCTCGTGTCGCTGGGTGACGATGGCGAGAACGATGGCCCCGAGCCCGGCGACCATGTACGCCGGGAGGCGGGGGTCGGGCCGTAGCGCAGCTGGCGTCGACGGATACCGGGCAGCGGCCGGTGTCATCGGTTAGACCGAGGGCACCGGTACGCCGTCCACGGCCTCCCGTACCACGGCTTCCGGATCCACGCGACGGGCCCACGCGTCGTCATTGAGCACCACGCGGTGGGCCAGCGCCGGGATTGCCATGGCGCGCAGGTCGTCCGGACCCACGTAGTCGCGCCCGTCCAGGAGCGCGGCCGCCCGCGCCAGTTTGACCAGGGCCAGCGTGCCCCGTGGACTCGACCCGACGGCCAGGCGTCCCTCGGAACGCGTCGCACGCACGATGGCGACGCAGTACGCCCGCAAACGCTCGTCGACGTGGACGGTTTCCAGCGACCTCTGGAGCGCACTGAAGGTCGGAGCGTCGCAGACGGCGTCGAGGGTCACCTCGTCGGCCTTTCGCTCGATGCGCGCCGAGAGGAGCGCGACTTCGTCGTCTTCGGCCGGATACCCCATGGTCGTCCGGAGGAGGAAACGGTCCAGCTGCGCCTCTGGAAGGGGATACGTGCCCTCCGACTCGATGGGATTCTGGGTGGCGATGACGAGGAAGGGGCGCGGGAGCGGATGGGTGACGCCGTCGGCGGTCACCTGGTGCTCCTGCATGGCCTCCAGGAGTGCGGCCTGGGTCTTGGCCGGAGCCCGGTTCACCTCGTCGGCCAGGAGGAGGTTGGTGAAGACAGGGCCCGGTCTGAACTCGGGGGTGTGGGTCGCGAGATCGAGGACGAGCGCGCCGGTGATGTCGGCGGGCAGGACGTCCGGCGTGAACTGGACGCGAGAGAAGTCCAAGCCTGCGGCCGCAGCCAGCGACCGCGCCGTCAGCGTCTTCGCGACGCCGGGCACGTCGTCCAGGAGTACATGACCGTCGGCGATGAGACCGGCCAGGATCAACCGGATGACCTCCCGTTTTCCGACGACGGCCCGGCACACTTCGTCGAGGATGCGCTCGGTGAGAGCCGAGGCCTCGTCCAGAGGCAGAGCAGCAGTGTCGGTGGCCAGCGGTCGATTCATGACGGTTCCTTCGGGGCGGTGGGCACGTGATGGATCTCGGCCAGCACATCGGCGACGACCGCGGCGACTTCCCACGCGTTCGGCCTCACCGTGGTCAACCAGTAGGAACGCGGCAGGGGCTCGGTGGCAAGGATGGCCCAGGCGTGAGGCGAGAGTCGGGCGCGCGTCGCCTCGACGGCTGGTCGGTCCTCGAGGTCGACGTCGAGAGCCGACGACATGACGGGCTGGAGCATCCGAAGGACCTCCGGAGGCATCGGTGGTGCGCCCTCGAGCCGCTGCCGGCGACCCCCGAGCTTCGCTCGGATCCCCCGTATCTGGTCGGCGCCGTGTAGCCGTCGTTCCGCGCGGCGCTCCCCACCGAAGGGTGACAGCCACTTGAAGGGCGAGATCCAGCCGGTGGGTGGGACGTTGGACGCGAGTGCGTAGAGGCAGACCCCGGCGGCGATGGTGACGAGAACGAGTTCGACCACCAGGAGCGCGTGTCTCGGCGTCAGGGCGATGACCAGCCCTCCCAGGACGAGTGCCGCTCCCACCAGCCGCAGGGGACGGAGGGCTTCGGCCGTCATGCCGTTGCTCCGGCGCGAAGGTCGCTCAGGCTGGCCTCGAGGATGTGCCGCGCCTCCGTCCGATGGTCATCCGTCACCGGGCGGTTGCCGAACTCGGCCATGACGTAGAGATCGGCCAGTCGGTGGAGAGGCTCGAAACGCACGCCGAGCCGGGAGAGGACCCGATCGAGGTGTTCGTGGGGAGCTTCCCACGGTTCGCGCGAGGCACCGGCCGCCGTCAGCGCCTGCAGAAGCCGACGGTACGCCGCCGAGATCTGATCCCTGGGGGTTCCCATATCCCACGCGATGGGATCGAGGGACTCCTCGAGGGCGAAGGCCACGGCGGTGCCGTCCGGAGGCTCGAGGGAAAACGTCCAGGATGGGGTGCGCGGAGTGAAGCGCCGCATGAAGGCCCGGTACGCCACGACGGCGAGGAGCGCGAGAATCAGCAGCGGCACGAGAGGACGGGCGATGCGCGACAGGAGGCTCTGGGAGGTGTCGGCGGTTGCGGTGACACCCGGCACGAGCTGTGGAGCGTCTCCTCCGTCGAGGCGAGAGCCCTGGATGGGGGACGGAGCGCCGCGTGACCCGGGAGCCGCGCCAGGCGGCCCGCTGCTCTGACCGAAGTCGAGCCATCCGGCGGGAACCGCCGGTCCGCCGGTCCGTTGGGCCTCCGCCACCGGGCTGGGAGGGCGCGTCGAGACCGCGACGACGGCGAGCACGACCATGATGATGGCTGTGCTCCGGATGGTGGCCGTGGCGCCGCCCGGGACCCGAGCCGAGTCCCCCCGGCTCAGGAGAACGCGCAGCCCCACGAATGCTCCGACTGCGCCGAGGAGGCGCAGCGCGAGCGTTCCGTTGTCGGAAAGGACCAGGATCGGGGGCAGGGTGTCGGGGCCGGCGGTAGCCAGGATTACCGCAACTCCAGCCAGCCCGACCGTGACGAGCGAGCTTAGGGCTGGCTTGTTCACGATCCGGGTCTCCATCTGCGATACGCTGGCATGTGCCGGGGACTACGAAGCGCGGGCCTCTGGCTTACGCACACGAGCCCTATCTGGGCACAAGACGCCGGAGCTGCTCCGCGAAACCCATTCTGAGGGCCACGCGTGCCTGCCGGGTTCCACTGCCGACGGCCCGTAGCATGGCGAACCTCTGGCCATCCGGGTGGATGTCATACGCCCGATTACTGGCTCCGACCAGGTATCCGTCGGCCGAGAAGAGTTCCTCCCGGGATTCCACGGGATCGTCCGGGTCGTCGCCGATACGTGCGCTGACCATCCTTCCATCCCCGCTGAGGTAGAACAGCTCACGGCCGTCAGGGGCCCACAGTGGGCCGCGTCCGCCCGCATTCGACACGGTGATACGGCGGGAGTCGGTGTCTGGGAAGGGGCGCATGACGATCTCTTTTCCGTCGCCCACGTTGGCCTCGTAGGCCAACCAGCGGCCGTCCGGGGACAGCGCGGGAGCAGCGACGCCTCCCGGATCCGCCACGACGATCGGAGCATCGTCGTCGTCGACCACGCGTCGCGCCCGGATCACGCACCGTCGGCATTGGCCGCCACCGTCCGTCCGATAGATGAACCAGACACCATCGGACGAGATGACGGGATTGTGGACCTGGTCCCCTCGAGCTGCGCCTTCCACCAACACCTCGTGCTCGCCCGCTCCGTCGCCTCGGGCACGAACGATCTGAGTGACGCCGATGTAACGATTACCATTTCCGAAGAGGGTTCGCTGAAACAGCACGTCGTCTCCTGCCCAAGAGGGACGGCGACTGTAGTCGGCCGCGATGGAGACCGGGGTTTCCGCCCCCGAGGTGAGATCTTTCGTCCAAAGGTCCCACGCATCCCAGTGTTGGCTGCTGCCTTCACGCGGCAGCGAGTACGCGAGCCGGCGGCCGTCCCGGGAAACCGCGGCAGTCGAGTACGTTCCATGGGCGGGCATGGTCCATCCCGCTTCGATGGCTTCTATCCGCCCGTCGCGGTACACCCAAACCGGCTCGTACTCGGCGTAAGGCCGGACCCCGATCCACGTGGCGTAGAGGAGAGCCCCGTTCTCGGCCATGTCGAACTGCGCATCCGGCAGCCATCCCAGAACGCGCGGGAGGATCGGAACCGGAGCGCCAGAGGTCTCGAGGGTCTCCACGTCGAAGGCCATCGCAAAGAGCGTGGCGTTTGCGTCGGGAGAGAGGAGATGACCCGACTCCGAGTACCGAGCCATCGTCCCCGCCACGAGTGCCCGCGGGACTCCGCCGTCCGGTCCGACGACAGCGATGGAGTCCGGTTGCAGCCTCGCATCCGTCGTGTCCACCTCGGGCAACTCGAGGTCGCGCACGACGGTCATGACGAGTCCGGCGCCACCGGGGAGCGGTTCGGGAAGGAGATGGTGAGTCCCTGGCGCGGCCACCGAGAAGGGCTCCGGGGCCGCTCCTCCCGCGGGCCGCATCCGCGCGACCCCCGCAGCGGGCCCCCCCGGAGAGGAGCGAAGCAGGCCATCGTCTCCCCAGTTCAGCGACGTCAGTTGAGCGTCGTTCTGCAGCACGCGCGAAGCCCCGTCTTCGAGACGCACGATCTTTACGCTGCTCGTCGGCCGGCCGTCGAGAAAGGCGAGCTCCGACCCGTCTGGTGAGAACGATGGGTCCTCTGCGAACTCGGAGCCTCGGACCAGTCGGGATTCGGTGGCTTCGAGCGGGCGCACGAAGAGGTGTCGTGAGTCTCCCGAGCGGCCGAGGTACGCGACGGCCGAGCCGTCGGGTGACAGGGCGAGGGTGCGAGCCGGCCACCCACCGATGAACGCTCCATCCTGATCGGCATCGGGCAGCGGAAGATCGAGGTCCGCCACCGAGGGGGTGTGTCCGTCGGACGTCACCCTCGCGCCCTGCGCCACAAGTGCCGCGGTCAGAAGTATGCTCAGGATCGCGAAGGCGACGGCGGGTCGATTCGCGAGTAGGGACGTAGGCTCGCCCGGCCGGGTCGCTGCGCCGTGTCTCCAGGCTGGGCTCTCCAATGCCTGACCCATGGCTGCCGCGGTACGGAAGCGGTCGGCCGGTACCTTCTCCAGAGCCTTTGCGATGGCCGCGTCCACATTCAACGGGACCGTTGGACGCTGGGCGCGAGCTGACGGGGCGTCGGACGTTACGATCCGACCAAGGACGGCCTGGGGTGTCCCACCTGTAAAGGGCGGTTCTCCCACGAGCATCTCGTAAAGCACGCACCCTACCGCGTAGACGTCCGTCGCGGGTCCGATACTCAGATCGCCGGTGGCTTGCTCCGGGCTCATGTAGTGCGGCGTGCCGAGGCTGAGGCCCGTCTCGGTCAGGCGTCCACCTCCGGCAACTCCCACCGCGAGCGCAATTCCGAAGTCCGAGATGACCGGCTTGCCATCTTGCAGAAGCACATTGGCCGGTTTGATGTCGCGGTGGATTACGCCTTGCCGGTGGGCGTAGTCCAGCGCCTCGGCCATGTTCTTCGCGATTCGCACCGACTCGTCCACGGGAAGCTGATGTTCGCGGTCGAGTCGCTTTCGAAGGGTCTCACCTTCCACATACGGCATCACGTAGAAGAGCAGGCCGTCCGCTTCTCCCGAATCGTGAAGGGGAAGAATATGGGGGTGCTGCAAATTGGCGGTCGTCTTGATTTCGGCCAGAAAGCGATCGGCGCCGACGACCGGAGCGAGCTCGGGCTTGAGGACCTTCAAGGCGACCTTGCGATCGTGCTTCAGTTCATCGGCGAGGTACACCGTGGCCATGCCGCCCTCGCCGAGCTCGCGCTCCAGGCGATAGCGACCGGAGAGCGCTGCGTTGAGTCGGGTGAGAATGTCAGACATCGGCGTCTCCCTTCGTGGCCCCAGAATCCGGCACCCGGGGTCTTATCCGCAAGAGACGAGCCCGTCCGCCCCTACATCACCGGCCTCTGAGGCCTCACGATGAACAGTCC